>JBOHEL010000053.1:0-16611 GCA_050700995.1 Sciscionella sp.
GCCACGGTGAGGCCCGCGAACACGCCGCGATCCTCCGGCGCGTACCCGATGCCCGCCCGCACCACCCGGTGCGTGTCCCAGCGCGAGATGTCCTTGCCACACAGCCGGATCAGGCCACTCCTCGGCACCAGTCCGAGCACCGCGCGCACCGTTGTGGTCTTGCCGACGCCGTTCCTGCCGAGCAGCGCGGTCACCCCCGACGTCGCGACGGAGAGCGAAACTCCCTGCAGGATCGAAGATCCCGCGATGTCCACTCGCAACCCGGAGATCTGCAGGGTTGGCGACACACTCACAGTCGCTCCCCAAGGTATGCCCGCTGCACGGCCGCGTCCGCGGTGACCGCCTCGGGTGTGCCGGTGGCGAGCAACGCACCGTGATGCATCACCGCGACCCGGTCCGCCAGCGCCATCAACACCTCCATGTGGTGCTCCACCATCAGCACGCTGTGCCCATCACCGCGATGCGCCTGCCGGATGACGTCCACCAGCTCCGGCACCTCCTCGGCACTCACCCCGGCCATCGGCTCATCCAACAGCAGCAACCGGCTGTCGTGCGTGCCGTTGGCCGTGGCCAGCAGCAGCGCGATCTCCAGCTTTCGCTTGTCGCCATGGGAAAGCTGGCCAGCCATTGTGGACGGCCGGTGCGCGAGGCCGGTCCGTTCCAGCACCTCGGCGCCGATGACGGCATTTCGTCTGGTACGCCGCTCACGCCCGATCCGTACAGCCATGTCGATATGCTCCGAAACGGTCATGGTCGGGAACACCGTGGAGGACTGGAAGGTCCTGCCGATTCCCCGCCGGGCCCTGCGGTGCGGCGGTTCGAATGTGATGTCGTGACCCGCGAAGGTGATGCGCCCCGACGATGGCCGGACAGTGCCGGACACCAGGTTGAAAAGCGACGTCTTACCCGCACCGTTCGGTCCGATCACCGCGACGAACTCGCCGGTGGCGACGGTGAGATCGATGCCGTCGAGAATCGTCGACCCGCCGATCGTCCAGCGCAGCCCGTCGCATGCCAGCAGCGGACCGACATCCCCGGGCATCCGCTCAGCCCATCTTGTGAACCGGTGGTGCGACCTTGCCGGCCGGGATGGTCTTGACGATCTCCGGAGTCGTACCGTTCAGCTTGGCCTGGAACATCGGTTGCAGTAGCGCGTGATCGGCCTTCCGGATGGTGAGCCCGCCTTTGACCCCGTTGAACGACCAGCCCTGCAACGAGGTGATCATGGCGTTCACGTCGCCGGCGTGCCCGGCGGCCCGCACGATCATCTGCGCCGCGGTGAAACCGTCGGGTGTGAAGAGGTCCGACTGCTCGCCGTGCGCCGTGAGGTAGCTCCGCATGGCATCCGCCGCGGCGTTGTGGGTTCCGCCGGGCACGTAATGTGCGAGGAAGGAGACCTTGCCGTGGGTGGCCGCGAACACCGGGTAGGAGGACCGCTGGTCCAGGCCGGTGACGGTGGTCGTGGAGTCGAGCACACCTTGCTGGTTGAGCGCGGTCCACAACGCCGTCGCGTTGGTGCCCGCCCACGCCACGAAAAGCAGGTCGGGCTTGGCGTTTCGCGCCTGGGTGGCGAACGGGGTGAGGTCGGTGGCGGCTTCCGGCGCGAGCACGCTGCTCACCCGGGCGCCTTGCGCGCCGAGCACCTGTTTCACCGCCGTTACATTGGCGTGCCCGAATGCGTCGTCCTGGGCGAGCACGACGACGTGCTTGCCCGAGGCATTTCCGATGAACGACTTCGCGGTGAGGATGTCCTGATAGGTCTGCCTTCCGGAGCGGAAGGTGTAGCGGTTGGCACCGGTGACGGCGTCGGTCGCCGCGGGGCCGGAAATGAAGAGAACCTGGTTCTGCTTCGCGATAGGCGCGAGTTGCACGGCGATCCCGGATACCACGCTGCCCGCGATGATGTCGTCGCCGTTGCCGATGAGATCCTTCGCGGCCGCGACCGCCTTCGCCGGATCACCGGTGTCGTCCTTGACGCTGACCTCGATCTTGCGCCCGTTCACCGTCGAAGTGCCGTGCGTCGCGTAGTGCAGGCCTGCCTGGAAGCCTTGGTAGTACTGCTTCCCGTAGCTGGCGAGCGGTCCGGTCTTGGAATACACCAGCCCGACCTTGATCGGGGCATCGTGCGAGCCGTTCGACCCGCCGGGCGCGCCGCATCCGGCGACGACAGGCAGCAGCGCTGCCGCGGTGGCGAGTGCGGCGATCGTGCCGTGGCGACGGCGCGTTGCGGAAGATGCGGCTGCAGGCATGGCGCGGCTCCTCGGCGGCGGCCCGGTAGGGCGGGGACGAATGCCCGCTTACGGTAGGAGCGGGCGGGGCGCGGTCCAATGTGAGACATCACCACAATTTCACGGTGACCTGTAGCGGTTTTCGACTCCTACCGGGCACTCGTCAGCAATGTGGGACGACCACGTAATAGCCGGGCGAGGTCTCGCTCAAGCTCGTGGTGACCCCGACAGACCACAGTCCCATCGGATCATCCGAGCCGTCGGCGTAGGTGTAGCCACCGGATTGGTAGGCCCGCCCGGCGACGGTGTGCTGGTAGTTGTTGTCGGTGAAGCATTGTGATGGCGTGGTGGTGGTGGTCGTCGTTGTCGTCGGTGGCACGGAACCGCCGGAATCCAGGCCCCAGAACAGCGCCGTGTAGTAGCTGGAGCAGATGTAGTCGAGGTAGTAGGCACCGGTGGTGCCGCACTGGTCTGCGCCTGCGCCCGGGTGCACCGCGAGCCCGTGGCCCATGCCTGAAATGGAGTAGACCTCGACCGCTGGCTTTCCGTCGGCGTCGTTGTACCGGCTCAGTGTCGTGCCGCCGGGCAGGCTCGCGGTACTCGACGGCGTCTGGCTGATGCCCAAGACGTTCGTCCACTGATCCCGTTCCTCATCGGCGTTGACCGGGTAGACGGTGTAATCGGCGGTTCCTTGCCAGATCGCGACCCTCGGCCACGGCCCGGAATAGCCGGCGTCGGAGCCACGCACCAGATCGCCCCACTGCTGCGGGGTCTTGTGCTGGTCGCCGTACTGGCATCCGCTGGCACCCGAAAGGCTGGTCGCGCACTGCGCAGGCAGGCCGGAATCGATGGCACCGCCCGCGAACACGTCCGGGTAGTCGGCGAGCAGGTCGGAGGTCATCCCGCCGCCCGCGGACAGCCCGGTGACGTAGACCCGGCCCGCGTCGGAGCCGTAGCTGCCCTCCGCATAACTCACCATCTGCCTGATCGACTCGGCCTCGCCATTGCCTCTGGTGTCGTCCGACGGCGTGTACCAGTCGAAACATGCCTGGGCATTGTTCGAGGTGCTCTGCTGCGGGAATACCAACGCGAAGCCCCACTCGTCCGCGTATTTCTGCCATCCGGAATGGTCGAAATAGCCGGTGGCATCCTGGGTGCAGCCATGTAGCGCGACCACCAGCGGCGATCCAGCCGGTAGGCCGGTCGGCCGGTAGCTGTACATCGCGAGGTTGCCTGGATTGGAGCCGAAACCGGTGACCTGCGTGAAGGTTCCGCTGGCCGCGGCTGTCGTTCCTGACACCGCGAGCAACCCACCGACGAGAACCGCGGAGGCCGCGATGCCCACGGCGCTCGGCATCCAGGGGCGGACCTTGGCTGAGCCGAATCCGAGCATCGTCAACGCCTCCTCGAATTGTCAGGCGAACCCCGACCATAAGGTGTCGCGCCGCGCCGCACCATGTGCCGAACAGCCAGAATCAGCCCGGTTCTGGTATCGACACCCGCCACCCGCCCCGCGAGTGCTTTCGCCGGCCATAACTCTCGGCCGGTTACTGAGAAGACCGAAAGTAAGCCGACAACGAGAGGCCACGGACCTGCGCAGACCGCTTACTTTCGGTCGGATTGGTAGCTACCGGCACGGTAGCTGGGCATTTCGGCTGGCACGTGGAAAGACACCACCGTCAGGCTGGTCATTGTGGGTGCCGCGCACATGTGCAGTGGACGGTCGGGAATCTACCGTCGTGCGGCATGACTTGTGGTGCTGTCCAGGCTGTCGACCTGGCGGGGCGCAACGCGCTGGTGACCGGTGGCGGCGCGGGCATCGGCCGTGCCTGCGCCGGTGCGCTCGCGGCGGCGGGTGCGAAGGTGCACGTCGCCGAGAAGGATCGCGATACCGCGGAACGTGCCGCCGAGGAAGTCGGCGGCATCGCGCACGTCGTCGACCTCGCCGATCCGGATGCGATCAAGGTGCTGCCTTCCGAGATCGACGTGCTGGTGAACAACGCCGGCCTGCAACATGTGGCGCCGGTGCACGAGTTCCCTCCCGAGACGTTCACGTTGATGCAGCAGGTGATGGTCACCGCGCCGTTCCTGCTCGCCCGCCACTGCCTGCCGGCCATGTACGCCCGCCGCTGGGGCCGGATCGTCAACATCTCCAGCGTCCACGGGCTGCGGGCCAGCGCAGCCAAGGCCGCATACGTCGCTGCGAAACACGGGCTGGAAGGCCTCAGCAAGGTGATCGCGCTGGAGGCCGCCGCTTACGGCGTGACGAGCAACTGCGTCAACCCCGGCTATGTCCGCACCGCGCTGGTTCATAACCAGCTGCGGGAGCAGGCCGCCGCCACCGGAATCGACGTCGACGATGTTCTCGGCGAGGTGCTACTCCGGCGGACCGCGATGAAACGGCTGATCGAGCCGGCAGAGGTCGCCGCGACGGTGGTCTGGCTGTGCGGCGAGCACACCGGCTTCATCACCGGAGCTTCGCTGCCGATCGACGGCGCGTGGACAGCTTCCTGAAATCCCATCCCATCCGCCACCGACACCGACATGAAACGCGGTGAGACCAGATGCCCGAGACCGCATCGACACCACGGACGCCCATCGGCAGGGTGGTCGCGGCCAGCCTGATCGGAACCACGATCGAGTGGTACGACTTCTTCCTTTATGGTTCGGCCGCCGCGCTGGTGTTCAACAAGCTGTTCTTCCCGAATGCGACACCCATGACCGGCACCCTGCTGGCGTTCGCCACCTATGCCATCGGCTTCGGCGCCCGACCGCTCGGCGGTCTGGTGTTCGGTCATTTCGGGGATCGGTTGGGGCGCAAGAAACTTCTCGTGCTGAGCTTGCTGATGATGGGCGCGGCCACGTTCGCCATCGGGCTGCTGCCGAGCTACGCGGCGATCGGCATCGGCGCACCGCTGCTGCTCACCCTGCTGCGGCTCATCCAGGGATTCGCGCTGGGCGGGGAATGGGGAGGCTCGGTGCTGCTCGTCTCCGAGCACGGCGACGCGGCGCGAAGGGGATTCTGGGCGTCCTGGCCGCAGGCGGGCGCCCCTGGCGGGAACCTGCTGGCAACCGCGGTGCTCGCGGTGCTCGCCGCCGTACAGTCCGATGCCACGTTCCTGGCGTGGGGCTGGCGAATCCCGTTCCTGCTCTCCGGTCTGCTGGTGATGGTCGGGTTGTGGATCCGGCTGCGGGTTTCCGAAACGCCGGTGTTCCTCGCCGCCGCGCGGCGGGCGGAACAAGGCGGCCGCCCGGAGCGCGCACCGATCATCACCGTGCTGCGTGAGCAATGGCGGGAGGTGCTGGTGGCGATGGGCGCCAGGATGGGCGAGAACATCTCCTACTACGTGGTCACCTCGTTCATCCTGGTTTACCTCATCGAGGCGCTGAAGCTGCCGAAATCGGTCGGCCTCGACGCGGTACTGATCGGGTCCGTCGTCGAACTCGTCGCGATACCGCTGTGGGGGATGCTGTCCGACCGGATCGGGCGACGAGGGGTGTACCTGTTCGGTGCGGTCGGCATGGCGGTGTGGATCTTCATCTTCTTCACCATGCTGGACACCCGATCGCCGCTGGCTGTCATCGTCGCGACCACGGTGGCACTGGTGTTGCACGGCGCGATGTACGGCCCGCAGGCGGCGTTCTTCGCGGAGCTGTTCGGCACCAGGGTCCGCTACTCCGGCTCCTCCATCGGCTACCAGCTCGCCTCGGTCGTGGCGGGCGGGCTGGCCCCGCTGATCGCCACCGCGCTGCTGGCGGCATTCGGCTCCGCGACACCGGTGGCGTTCTACGTGGCGTTCGGCGCCGCGCTCTCGGTCATCGCGGTAGTGGTGGCGCGGGAAACCCGTAGCACGTCGCTTGCCGAACCCGACCCCACCTCGCAGTGGCGACAGGGCGCCGCCAGGCCGTGACAGTATGACCGCCGTGGACAGCGCGGTGCGGGCCTTGCGGACGCTACTGGAGCTGCTCGACCGGGGAGTACCCGTCGAGCAACTCGCACAGGTGGCGGCGGGTGCCCGCACCCGCGGCGCCGGCGCGGCCGAGCTGCCACACATCGCCGAGGCCACCGAGATCGCGCTGCGGGTAAGGAGGAAGCTGTCCCAACACCACCGCAGGGAGGTGGAGCTCGCCGCGCTGTTCGACACCGCGAGCGATCTCGCGGGGCTGCGCGATCCCGACGCGGTGCTGCGTTCCATCGTGCACCGCGCCAGGATGCTGCTACACAGCGACGTCGCCTACCTCAGCCTGAACGACACCGCGGCGGGCAGGACCTACATGCGGGTGACCGACGGCTGCGCGTCGGCGGTGTTCCAGCAGGTCATCCTCGGCATGGGGGAAGGCCTTGGCGGACTTGTCGCACAGACCGCCCGGCCGTACGCGACCGCCGACTACGACGCCGACTCCCGCTTCAACCACACCGAGCCGATCGACACCGCGGTCGTCGAGGAGGGTCTGGTCGCGATCCTCGGGGTGCCGTTGCGCCTTGGCAGGCGGGTGATCGGCGTGCTGTACGCGGCGGACCGCTCCACCAGGGAGTTCTCCACCGAGGAGGTGTCACTGCTCGCCTCGCTCGCCGACCACGCCGCCATCGCTCTGGACACCGCGAGGCTGCTGGAGGAATCGCGCGGCGCGCTGGTCGAGCTGAACGCCGCCAACGAGACGATCCGCGCGCACAACGAGGCGATGCGCCGGGCCGAGGATGCCCACGACCGGCTGTCGGACCTGGTACTGCGGGGTGGGGACGCACCGGAGGTGGCGGCAGCGCTGGCGGCCGTCCTCGGCGGCGGCATCGTCATGCACGACCAGTCGGGCGATGAGATGGCGCGGGTCGGGACCGATCCGATGCCGGCGCCGCTGGATCTCATCGCGGAGTCGCGATCCAGCGGGCGGGCGGTGGCAAGCCACGGTATCTGGGTCTGTGCCGTACTCACCGGTCACGAGTTGCTCGGCAGCATCACGCTCACCGGACGCGTCGAACTCGCAGACGCCGACCGCAGGTTGTTCGAGCGGGCCGCCGTGGTCACCGCGCTGCTGTTGCTGCTGCGCCGCTCGGTTGCCCAGACCGAGGACCGGATACGCGGTGAGCTGCTGAGCGACTTGCTGATGGCACCGGAGCGGGATCCCTCGGGGCTGGTGACCCGGGGCCGCAGGCTCGGCGTTGACCTGACCGCGCCGCACGCGGCCGTGGTGATGCACGTTGCGAACCTGAGCCGGAGCAGGCTGACCGCCGCTGCCTCGGCACGGACACCGAGGGGCAGCCTCGTCGGCGTGCATGCCGACGAGGTCGTGATGCTGGTGCCGGTGGCCGATCCCGGTCCGCTCGCGGCGAGACTCGCCTGCGAACTCGGGGCCACCCTCGGTGAGCCGGTCACCGTCGGAGCTGGCGGGCCGGCATCGGGACCGGAAGCGCTGGCCACCGCGCACGCCGAGGCAGGGCGCTGCCTGCGGGCGCTGCTCGCACTCGGTCGCGCAGGTCACGGTGCGGCCACCGCCGACCTCGGTTTCCTCGGTGTGTTGCTCGGCGAGACGGCCGATGTCGGGGGTTTCGTGCGCGACACCATCGGGGCGGTGCTGGAGTACGACGGCCGCAGGGGCACCGAGTTGGCGCGGACACTGCGCGCCTACTTCGACTGCGCCGGGAATCTCAGCCGCACCAAGGACGCGCTGCACGTCCATGTCAACACCGTGACGCAACGCCTTGAGCGGATCTCGTCGTTGCTCGGCGACGGCTGGCAGGAACCGGAGCGGGCGCTGCAGGTCCATCTCGCGCTCCGGTTGCACCAGATCGCCCGCTGAGGTTCAGTCAACGCGCGACGGCGCATGGATTCACCGTCGATGGGTACACGTGCCTTATGAACCAGAAGGAGACGGTCCGAGGCCTGCTGGAGGCCTGTGGGCAAAGCTATGCGGCACAGGCGGGCATCAACCTGACGGACAAGCCCTCGGCGCTGTATCGACTGCTGGTGCTTTCGGTGCTGCTGTCCACGCGGATCAAGGCCGATATCGCGGTGGACGCGGCGCGGGAGCTGCGGAAGGCGGGATTCGGAACCGCCCGCAACATGCTTGAGGGCAGCTGGCAGCAGCGCGTGGACGCCCTCGATCGCGCGCACTACCGGCGCTACGACGAACAGACCGCGACCGCCCTCGGCGACGGTGCCCGGCTGTTGGTGACTGACTATCGGGGCGACCTGCGGAAACTGCGCGAACGGGCCGCGCGGGAACCCAGCGGCATCAAGAAATTGCTCTCAAGAACACCGAGGCTCGGTCCGGTCGGCGCGGACATCTTCTGCCGGGAAGCGCAGCTGGTATGGCCGGAGTTGCGGCCGTACTTGGACAAGAAAGCGCTCGACGGCGCCGAGAAACTGGGCCTGCCGACACAGCCACAACGGCTCGCCAAACTGGTCGATGACGACCGGATCGCGGTACTCGCCGCGGCGCTCGTGCGGGTCAGCCTCGATCCGAAACTCGCCGCGCAGGTGCGATGAGACCCGATGAGGAGGGTCATTCAGAACGATCGACGTCAGTGCACTTCCCAGGCGATCACTTCTGTCGAAGCTGAACGTCTCCGCAGGTCAGCGACCGTCGCTGGTCATTGATCCGCGGCGGTCATGCGTCGGTTCTTGACCAGGCCGATAGTCACCGGGTAACGACCGTCCGGCCCTGCCGAAGCCTCGGCGGGGTCGTTGGCCCAGACCTCGTCAGAAACGACGGAGAGCACGTGCCACCCGAACGTGCTGCGCGGCGGTGTCGCAGGGGTCGCGGAGGCCGTTGTCAACACGACCCGCAGCCGTGAGCCCGCAACCTGGAATAGGCACCGGACGGTCGCCTCGGGTACCGAGAGCACCACCAGCTCCGAGCACGCCTCGTCGACTGCGATCTTGAGATCTTCCAGAGTCTCGACGCCGAAATCCGTGCGCATCCCGATGTCGAACGCCACCGCACGCGCGACCGCCACCCCCTGGCCTGTGGCCGGTACCTCAAGCGTGACCTCGAACATGCCCGATTCCAGCCGTTGTTCGCCGTCCGGTGCGGTTCGGTCCTGTCCCCAGGAAGGTTCGAGGTTCTCGCGCATACGTGACTCCTCTCGCCCGACGGCTACCCCCGCGGGCCAGCGCCCACACCTCACGACCCTGTGGAGCGCGAACTTGGGTGGCCGATCATCGCAGATCTTCCGTTGGCACGGCAGGAGACACTCATCGGTTCGAAAGTTGCCGGCCTGCTACAGCCTTGTGAGCTGCACATCCGACCTCCCGTGGGCCTGCGGCCCTGTGGGTGTCGGAGCGGGACAGTGATGCGGGGCCGCAGGCCCATGGTTGAAGTACCCCGAAGCCAGCAGGCCAAACCGGGCACCGATGGTGACGGCCAGTCACGGGGTCTCGCGCTCGGGGCGCACCGGAGGGCGCTCGGTCTGGCGAGTCGACTGTCCGTCGGGTGAATTCATTCGCGGACGCGGGCCGCAGCGTTTGGCCGAATCCATCTGCGGGTATCCACGAACACGAGCATCAGTGCGGTCACGGAGCACGACCTCGGAGACACTGAGCGTCGTAAGGAGGTAGCTATGCGAGCGCTTGCGGCCATCGCGGTCGCGATACTCGGAGTGGTAGGGGGGACCACGTTCTGGATGCGGGACGAGATACGACGGTACATACGGATTGTCCGGATGGACGCCAATCCAGGGCTGGTCGGCACGAGCATCACCCCGCCCGGCAACGAAGCGGCGCTGCGGAAATAGCGCTCGACGCGAGGGCGCGATCGTCCCGAAGCGTGCGGGAGGATGGTTGTTTCGGGCAGGTGGCTGGCGGCGTGACAGCGGAAAGCCATGACAGCGAAAGTACGCGCACAAGGAGGTGGGCAGTGACACAGAGCCAGCCCGATCCCACGACCACGGACGCCGGTATCCCGGTCGAGAGCGATGAGCACTCACTGACCGTCGGCCCGGACGGGCCGATCTTGTTGCACGATCATTATCTGATCGAGCAGATGGCGCAGTTCAACCGTGAGCGCGTACCCGAGCGGCAGCCGCACGCGAAGGGTGGCGGCGCGTTCGGTCGCTTCGAGGTGACAGGCGATGTCAGCGCTTACACCAGGGCCGCGGTGTTCCAGCCGGGCACGCGCACGGAGATGCTGGCCAGATTCTCGACAGTGGCAGGCGAGCGTGGCAGCCCCGACACCTGGCGTGACCCGCGTGGTTTCGCGCTGAAGTTCTACACCACAGACGGCAACTACGACATGGTCGGCAACAACACTCCGGTGTTCTTCATGCGTGACCCGATGAAGTTCCAACATTTCATCCGCTCGCAGAAGCGGCGCGCGGATAACAACCTGCGCGATCACGATATGCAGTGGGACTTCTGGACCCTCTCCCCGGAGTCGGCGCACCAGGTGACCTGGCTGATGGGCGACCGAGGCATCCCGCGCACCTGGCGGCACATGAACGGCTACAGCTCGCACACCTACATGTGGGTTAATGGGGCAGGCGAGAAGTTCTGGGTGAAATACCACTTCAAGACAGACCAGGGCGTCGAGTTCTTCACCCAGGACGAGGCCGATCAGATGGCGTCAGCGGACACCGATTACCACACCCGTGACCTGTTCGAGGCGATCGAGCGCGGTGATCACCCGAGCTGGACCTTGCACATGCAGATCATGCCGTTCGAAGACGCCAAGACCTACCGGTTCAACCCGTTCGACCTGACCAAGGTGTTGCCACACAGCGACTACCCGCTGATCGAGGTCGGCAGGATGACCCTCGACCGCAACCCAACCGACTACCATTCCGAGATCGAGCAGGCTGCTTTCGAGCCCAACAACCTGGTGCCGGGGATCGGGCCGAGCCCAGACAAGATGCTGCTGGCTCGGGTGTTCTCCTATGCCGACGCGCACCGCCATCGCATCGGCGCGAATTACCGGCAGCTGCCGGTGAACGCGCCGCACGTGCCGGTGCACAGCTACAGCAAAGACGGCGCGATGCGCTACACCAAGGTCTCCGACCCGGTGTACGCACCGAACTCCAAAGGCGGACCGCAGGCCGATGCCGGACGCTACGGCGAGCCCGCGGGGTGGCATACCGACGGCGACCTCGTGCACAGCGCCTACACCTTGCACACCGAGGACGACGATTGGGGCCAGGCAGGCACGATGGTCCGCGACGTACTCGATGACGCGGCACGCCAGCGGCTCACCGACAATATCGTCGGGCACCTGCTCAACGCGGTAACCGAGCCGGTGCTGCAACGCGCGTTCCAATACTGGCGGAACGTGGACAAGGACCTCGGGGACAAAGTCGAGGCCGGTGTCCGTGCCAAGCAGGATGACAAGGACCCGAAGGCCGCTGAGCAAGCAAACCCCGCCCGCGAAAGCATGCAGGCCAAGGCCTAAGCGAGTGGTGTCCGCGCCGTTGACCACCCCACACCGTGATCGACAGTGGGGTGGTCGGCGGCGGGTAAGCACCGCCCGGAACGGGCCGACCGACCGCGCCACCTCGTCGGCGTCGTCGGTATGCTGGGGACACCTCGACATCCGTGGGCTGCGCGGCGAGGATCGTGCCAATCGCCCACAATAGGAGGATTCGTGAAGGGCAACGAACCGGCACAGCAGCCTCCAGCCGAGACTGGCGACGAGCCTGCGGCCGATTCACAGGCTCGTCGCACGTCGATGCCCGAGGACCCGCGCAAGCATCCCGAGCAGACAGTTGACGCACTGGAGGAGAAGATCAGCCGGGAGATTCGGGAGCAACGTCGCGACGAGAGCGACACCGAGCGGGCCGCGTTCGAGCAGGACATCGAACCCACCGAAGAGCCACCCGAGCGCATGCACCGGGTCGATGAGCCCCCGGTTTGAGTTGACTGAGATAACGATTCCGACCAGAACTGGCGGGCGGTCTGACCCAGATGAGCGGTTATCCGCGAGGGCTTCGCGGAGTTGGCCCAGCGTCTTACTGAGCAACCGAGAGACGTGCATCTGGGAGATCCCGATCCGGCCCGCGATCTCTGTCTGCGTGAGGTTTCCGAAGAACCGGAGTGTCACGATCCGACGCTCCCTTTCCGGGAGCTCGTCGAGCAACGGTTTCAGGGTTCGGTGAAGTTCGACATGATCAATTCCGGTGTCGGCCGCACCGAGCGGCTCATGCAGCGCAATGCGCTGCCTCGGTGGGGGTCCCCCAGCCGTGTCCGCGATAGCTGTCATCGAGCACCTCGACTCAGAACTTCTCGACACTTTCCCGATGTCGACCACCGCTACGGTTACCCGCGATGGTGGGCGGGCTAAACCTCCTCGGTGTTCCCGCCGTGTGCTTGCGGTGCCGCTTTCGCCCGCTTGGCCGATCGACTGGAGGTGATGGCAGCCGCCCGACCCCTCCGGCCACGGTGCAGGCACCCGTTCGGGCCCTTAGGGTCGATGCATGCCCGACATCACCAGTCTGATCTTGGACGACCACGACCGTTTCCGGCGCGACTTCGCGACTTTGGACGACCTCACCGATTCGCAGGAGTTGGCGCGAGCCTGGCATGGGCTCGCCGATCAGCTGGAAGTGCACGCCGCCGCAGAGGAGGAGATCTTCTATCCGGAGTTGGTGCGCCGCGGCGAGGACGCCGAGGCGGAGACCCTTGACGCGGTCGGCGACCACAACGAGATCCGCGACGCGCTGCGCCACGCTGCGCGGCACCCGGTCGGCAGCACGGCATGGCAGGAAGCCGTCCGCCAGGCCAGGGTGGCGAACAGCAATCACATGGCAGAGGAAGAGGACGACGCGCTGGCCGACTTCCGCAAGAGCGCCGATCCGGGCATGCGTGAGGAGCTGGGTCGCCGGTTCTTGGCGTTCAAGGACGAACACGACGCCGCGCATGGTCTGGACACCAGCGATGTCGATCCGCAGCGCTACGTCGAGGAAGTCGAGGCGGAGCAGGCGGGGCAGGCGGGGCGCGGCCCTGCGGACGCGTCCCTCGGTATCGGTAGCTTGAAGGGACCTGTGAAGGGACCCGTGAAGGGACCCGTGAAGGGACACTGAGACGATGGATCATTTGATGCGCGCGCTGGCGCCGGTCGCCACCGAGGCGTGGAAGCAGATCGACGACGAGGCGCGAGAGCGGTTGACCGCACACTTGGCAGCCAGGCGGTTGGTCGACGTGGTAGGGCCGCACGGCTGGCAGTTCTCCGCCACCGATCTGGGCCGAGCCAGTGCACTCAAGGGCGTCCCAGTGGAGTCCGAGGGAGCAGATGTGGTGGTGCGGCAGCGACAGGTGCTGCCGCTCGCCGAAATCCGGGTGCCCTTTACCGTGGCACGCTCCGAACTCGACGACGCGCAGCGCGGCGCCGACGATCTCGAACTCGACGACCTCGACCGTGCCGCACGGGACGCGGCGATGGTGGAGAATCGCGCCGTCTTCCACGGCTGGAGCGAGGCGAGCATGACCGGGCTCGTGAACACCGCCCCGTATCCCGCTGAGTCACTCGGTTCCGACGCCGAGGCCTACCCAGGCGTCGTAGCCAAAGCGGTGGACACGCTTCGGCGCGCGGGCATCGAGGGCCCGTACGGCCTCGCGATCGGCCCGACCGGCTACACCAGGATCGTGGAGAGCACCGAGCACGGCGGAGTGCTGGTTTTCGACCATCTTCGGCGAATCCTGAGCGGCGGCAAAATCGTGCGCAGCCCCACCTTGCAGGGCGCAGTCGTGCTAAGCCTGAAGGACGGCCACTTCTTACTGGAACTGGGCCAGGATTTCTCGGTGGGCTACAGCCATCACGACGCCGACACGGTATCGCTGTACTTGGAGGAGAGTTTCAGTTTCCGCGTCGCCGAGCCAGACGCCGCCATCGCGTTGACCGAGTGACGGCCGAGCGGGCCGCCCGCTCGTCGGCCGCCTCGGACGTTGTCCTCACGCATCAACCCCGAATTATCCGTTCGCACACCGAGCATTTCGGCCACGCCTCCCACGAGTATCCGGCGGGCCACGAGCTGAATGCCTGCGCACCGCACCGCACACGCAGTAGCCGATCCTCAGCCGGGACGCCTGTAGCCGTCCGACGGATGGATCGGCAGCTGGCGACCGGGCCCGGGTAATGTGTACACGCTCGTGTACGCTTCAGGGGTGATTGTGCCCGAGGTGCTGTCGGTCCGGGAGTTCCGCGCGGGACTGGCCGCGGCGCTCGCGAGGGTGACCGAGCAGGGGTCGGCGATGTTCGTCGGCGCGCATCGCAGACCGGAGGTCGTGGTCATGTCGATTGAGCAGTACGAGGGGCTGGTGCGGTCGGCTCAGCGACGCGAGGCGGTAGCCGAAGCGTTGGCCTCGGTACGCGCCGAGGGCCTGGAACCGACGCTGGACGGGCTCGAAGTGCTTGAGGGCATCGCCTCCGGGCGGATCGAGGAAGACGACGGCATCGCCGCCCTGCGCGCCCGTCACCAGCGGTGACCCCACCCGGCACGCCGGACGATCCCGCCGGCGGATCGTCGGGTCCGGACCCCTACGTGGATCCAGTTTCCGGGGTGCTGCGCAACCGGCTCGAATCACCGACGCCGACGAGCTCGAGGTGGCCGAGGCGGACCTCTCAGCGGTACGACTGGCGGGACTGCAGCAACGGCCGTTGCCGGGGAACTACGACCTGGCGCATCTGCAGCGCTTCCACGAGCGCATCTTCGGTGATGTCTACCCCTGGGCCGGCGAGCTACGCACTGTGGGAATCGCCAAAGGAGGCATGTTCTGCCTCCCGCAGCACATCGAGTCCTTCGCCGCCGAGGTGTTCGGGCGGCTCGAGGCCGCGCAGCGTCTGCGCGGGCGGAACCACGAGACGTTCGTCGACGGGCTCACCGAGCTGCTGGCCGACCTCAACGCCCTGCACCCGTTCCGGGAGGGCAACGGACGCACCCAACGCGCGTTCTGCAACCAGCTCACCCGTGAGGCCGGGCACCACCTGAGGTGGGCGCCGATGGCCCCGCGCGAGAACGTCGAGGCCTCCCACGCCTCACTCGCCGGCGACAATCGGCCGCTGCGCGCCATGCTCGAGCGCCTGGTCGACCGTCCCGACCCAACGGCCACCGCGCCCCAGCCACGGCATCCCACGGACGGCTGAGCCAAGCCAGTCCACCGAGTCCCGGCCGACGATCGGCTTGCGGTTACAAGCCGGCGGCCCGGCGAGCTGCGATGACGACGGGATTGTTCGGCATGTCGGCCCAGACGATCTCGAAGTAGTTGCCCTCGGGGTCGCACAGGTAGGCCGAGCGACCGGTGAAGAACTCCGCGTCGACGGGTTCCTTCGTGACGCGAGCGCCGGCGGTACGCATATGCTCGGTGAGCCGGTCCACCTCCTCGGCGCTGTCGACCTGCACGCCGATGGTGAAGCGGATGCCTCCGCTGCATGGCTCGGGTTCGGTGTTCCCGTCGCGGGCGAGCTTGGCGAGAGGGAACACTGCTATCAAGATGCCGCGCAGTTCGAAGACCGCGAACTCGCCGTCGTCCATCACCTGCGGCCAACCCACCCGCCGGTAGAAGTCGCGAAGCGCTCCAAAGTCGCGGGCTCCGAGAGTGATCAGGTTGGCGAGCGGAAGTTGGTCGGTCACGCCTCCAGTATCCGTCCGTACGCAAGCGTGCCGAGCCTCGCCGTAAGGGGAACGACCAGCGGAAACGGCGGGACGACGTGAGGGGCACGATCACCTTGTCTCGGTAGCGGATCCGGAAATGGGGACACCCGTACGACAGATGGCTGCCACCGGGGACTGTCACTAGCTCCTCTGTCAAGCGGCTGGTGACAGTCCCCCGAGTCCGGAGCGGGAAGCCCGGCCACGCTACGCGTCCGTGACAGCGGCAGAGGCGGAGTTCGTGTGACGGCCGCGGTGGTCGGGCGCGCTGGTTCGGTCGCGATAGGACGGCAGGTACGCGGACGCAGGGACCGGACATTCCGTAGCGTCGGGCGGCTACCGAGGTTGTAGGGCGTCGGAAGAGGTCACGAAGGTCTGCACGTAGTCGATGGTTGTCTGCAACGCGTCTTTTAGAGGGGTGATGTCCCGAGCGACCTGAGCAAGGAGCATGCCGCCCTGGAATGCCGAGAGCAACAGATTGGCCAGCCGGGTGGGATCCGCGGCGGCGCTGATGCGGCCGAGTTGCTGCATCCGCTGAAGTCCATCACGGAAAATGTCCCGCCACTGATCGAACGCGCCGGCGAGTTCCTCGTGAACGTCAAGGTCTGTCTTGATGATCTCGCTGGCGAGGGAGCCGAGGCTGCAGCCTTCCTGGTAGGCGCGCTCGTAGGTGATGTAGCAGTCCGCCCATTCCCGAAACGCGGTGAGGTTGTCGAAGCAGGTGAATCGTTCACTGCGATGGAAGGTGAGGACGCTTTCGGCCTGCCACGCGATGACGGCCAGGACGAGGTCTTCCTTGGTCGGGAAGTAGTG
>JBOHEL010000054.1:0-16559 GCA_050700995.1 Sciscionella sp.
CCGTTGTCATCGGCGGCCTGATGCACGCCCGGCCGCGATTCTTCGCCAAGGTCATGGGGGAGTTGCTGTTCTGGGTCGGCGAGGACAAGATGACATTCGGCAGCGACTACGCCATCTGGGAACCGCGTTGGCAGGTCGAGGGTTTTGTGGACTGGGATTACCCTGGCGAGGAGTACTCCGACTATCCGAAGGTCACCACCGCGACCAAGAAGAAGATCCTCGGGCTGAACGCCGCCAAGCTCTACGGCATCGAGGTGCCTGCCGAGTTCCAGCTCGGCGCACAACTGGTGGGCCAGGGATGACCGCGAGCACCGCGGTGGCCGATCGCTCCCGGGTGTTGGCGGCGCTCGCGGCGGTGCGCGACCCTGAGCTGGACGAGCCCATCACCTCGCTCGGCTTCGTCGCTTCCTGCACTGTCTCGGCTGAGGGCGCCGCCACGGTCCGGTTGCGCCTGCCGACCTATTTCTGCGCACCCAATTTCGCCTTCCTCATGGTCGCCGACGCGTACGACGCCGTGGCGGGGACAGAGGGGGTGAGCGGTGCCGAGGTGGTGCTGGAAGACCATTTCGCCTCGGCGACGATCAACGAGGGGGTGGCCGCGAGAGCGGGCTTCGCCCGGTCATTCGCAGGGGAGGCGGCAGGCGAGCTGGACGATTTGCGCCGCGACTTCCTGCGCAAGGCCGTGCTCGCGGGCACCGACCAGGTTTGTCGGCCGCTGCTCGCCGAGCATGAGCCTGCCGATTTGGTGGCCATGACGCTTGGCGATCTGCCACCGTCGACCGATCTCAGCCGGCTTCGGCAGCGCAGGGCCGAACTGGGCCTGCCTTCGGGGCAGGACGACGCACTGCTGATCGACCCGGCAACAGGAACCGCGGTCGGCGTCGACGCACTGCCGTTGCACATGCGGCGTGCGCGGACAACCCGAGTCGGGATCGAAGCCAACACCGGAATCTGCCGGGGGATGTTGCGGCACCGGTACCCCGCAGGCACAGGTGAAGGGTAGGGCGTTATGAAGGCGGTCCGGCTTCACAAATACCACCAGCAGCCGGTGGTCGAGGAGGTAGCAGATCCGAAGGTCAACGGGCCACTCGATGTGGTGGTCAAGATCGGCGGGGCAGGGGTGTGCCGTACCGACCTGCACATCATCGAGCAGCAGTGGGAGTCAAGATCGGGTGTGACGCTGCCTTACACGATCGGCCACGAGAACGCGGGCTGGGTACACGAGGTTGGCTCGGCGGTGAGCAACGTAGCCGTTGGGGACACCGTCATCCTGCACCCGACGCCGACCTGTGGGCTGTGCCATGCCTGCCGCGCAGGCAACGACATGCATTGCACGAACGGGTCATTCCCCGGTATCGACAGTGACGGCGGGATGGCCGAGTACCTACTCACGTCGGCGCGTGCTTGTATCAAGCTGGACCCCGCCACACGGCCGCAGGACGTGGCGGCGCTTGCCGACGCGGGCATTACCGCCTATCACGCGGTCCGCAAGGCGGTGCCGCTGCTCTATCCGGGTACCACCTGCGTGGTCAACGGCGCGGGCGGGCTCGGTCATATCGGGATCCAGTCGCTGGCGGCACTGACCGCTACCAGGATCGTGGTGGTGGACCGCAATGCCGACGCGCTCAAGCTGGCCGACACCCTCGGAGCGGACAAGACGGTGCTGGCCGACGGCAAGCACGTCGACGCGGTGTTGGAGCTCACTGGCGGGGCAGGTGCCGAGGTGGTACTAGATTTCGTTGCTGAGCAGGGTGCACAGCAGGATGCTTTCGCCATGACACGCAGGGACGGCTCCCATTTCGTGATCGGCTACGGCGGCAATATCGACGTGCCGACGATCGACATCATCTCCACCGAACGCAATATCGTCGGCAATCTTGTCGGCACCTACAACGACCTCGCCGAGCTGATGGTGCTCGCACAGGCAGGCAAGGTCACCTTGCATACCAAGACATATCCACTCGACAACGCACTCGACGCGCTCGCGGATCTCGACGCGGGCAGGGTTCGCGGCCGCGCCATCCTCGTGCCCTGAGTCCCACCAGCGACCCAACTTCTGGAGGAACACCGATGTCCAAGGAATTGCGCTTCGGTCCAACGGCACGTGAGCTGTTGCTGTCCGGTGTCGATCAGCTCGCCGAAGCCGTGAAGTCCACCCTGGGACCGAAGGGGCGCAACGTGATCCTTGAGAAGATCACCGGTTCGCCCGTGGTCACCAACGATGGGGTGACCATCGCGCGGGAGATCCACCTGAAGAACCAGTTCGAGAACATGGGTGCGCAGTTGGTGAAGGAAGCGGCGATCAAGACGAACGATATCGTCGGAGATGGCACCACGACCGCGACCGTCATCGCGCAGGGCATCATCCGCGAAGGTATGCGGGCGATCGCCAAGGGCGGCAACCCGGTGCTGGTGAAGCGGGGCGTCGACCTTGCGGTTGGCAGGCTGGTCGAGCACCTGCGTACGGTGGCCCATCCGGTGGCGACCGAGGCGGATTTCGCCAGGGTCGCGGCCATCTCCGCCAATGACGACGACACTGTCGGCGCGGTGATCGCCAAGGCGCTGCACACCGTTGGGGACGGTGGCATCGTCACCGTCGAGGAGTCGGTGCACCACGGCATGAGCGTGGACTTCGTGGAGGGTTTTGAGTTCGACAACGGCTACCTCTCGCCCTATATGGTCACCAACCCCGCCAGTCTGGAAGCGATCGTCCAGGATCCCTACATCCTGCTGTGCAGCGAGAAGATTTCCAAGGTTCAGCAACTCATGCCGCTGCTGGACAAGGTGATGCGCGCGCCGAAGCCGCTGGTGATCATCGCGGAGAACCTGGAAGGCACCGCTCTGAGTATGCTGGTGCACAACCACGTCAACGGGATCTTCCAGTGCGTCGCGGTACGGGCGCCAGGTTTCGGCGATCGCAGGCTGCACAAGTTGGAGGACATCGCCGCTCTCACCGGCGGGACCGTCTACAGTAGACACTCAGGTCTCACGCTGGAGACCATGGGTGTCGAACACCTCGGCCGCGCCGCGCAGGTGCGGGCAACCGCCGACCGCACCACCATTATCGGCGGCGCGACGGCCGATCAGGTCGAGTTCCGGCTCACCCAACTGCGGGCCGAGTTGGATCGGGCCACCTTCGGCATCGACGAGGACGTACTCACCGAACGGATCGGCTCGCTGTCGGGCAAGGTGGCGGTGATCAGGGTCGGCGCGCCGACGGATGCGGAACTCAAGGAGTTGCAGCATCGCGTGGAGGATGCGCTCTCGGCCACCAGGGCAGCGATGGCCGAGGGGATCGTGGCGGGTGGCGGCGCCGCACTGTTGCACGCGGCCTCGGCATTGGACAACCTCGATGTGAACGACGATTACGCGGTCGGTGTGGGCATCGTGCGGCGCACGTTGACCGAGCCGGCGTACCTGATAGCGGCCAATGCGGGTTATCCCGCGGATGATGTGATCCGCAAGACCGTCGAACTCGGTGTGGACGAAGGGTTCGACGCGTTGGAAGGCCGCTACGGGAACATGATCGAACTGGGCATTGTCGATCCGTTGCGCGTGGCGCGCTCCGCGTTGCAGAACGGTGCTTCCGTGGCGGGGCTGCTGCTCACCACCAACACCCTGGTGGCCGAGGAGCAGACGCCATGGGGCGGCAGCCCGGCATTGATGACCGAGTTCGGTCCGCTTGACGAGGGCTTGCGCCAGCCTTCGCCCGATTCCAGCACCCCGCAATCGCTCGGGCTCGGCCCATCCGTGGCCTGACGGGTCCGTGCAACAGACGATGCCCATACCGGGCACCGGAAAGTACCCACCGAGGTGATCGTGATGTCACAAGTGCAAGGAAATGAACCAGCGCACGCAAGAGGCAACGAGCCGGTGGGGCAGGGCCACCCAGAGGTGGTTCCCCACCCGGACGAACCCAATCATGAGGCCCGCGAGATCCTGGAACGCGCGTTGCCCGTGGCACCGGCACGCACCGAGGTGATCGTCGGCGCGGGCGGTGACCCGCTCATCGTCGGGCTGCCGATCTTCTCGGTCGGCTCGCTGGCGCTGGGCATGGCGCTGATGGGGTTCGTGCCCGCCACCGCGCTCGGGGCGATAGTGCCTATCATCGTGTTCGCCACCGGGTTGTATCAGCTGGTCGTGACGATCTGGGCCGCGCTGCTGGCGCAGACCATCGTGGCAGGCATCTTCGGCACCTTCTCCGGCTTCTGGTTGAGCCTCGGTGCGATGCTGGTCGGGTTGCAGCACAACTGGTACGGGATCACGGCGGCACAGGCGACCGCGACTGAAGAGCTGTTCTTCATCGCATGGGGCTGCCTGTTCGCGTTCCTGTTGATTCCGTGCCTGCGGCTGCCCGCCATCTATCCGGTGGTGGTCGGGCTTGTCGTCGCGGCACTCGCGCTGGCGGCCGCGTCGCTGCACACCGGGGTAGGGGAGTTGCTGACTGTCGCCAGCTACATCATCCTGACGTTCGCGTTCCTCGGTTTCTGCGCCTTCGTCAACGTTGGGCTCACCGCCATGGGGGCCAAACGGCCGTTCCCCCCGCTCGGCAAGCCGCTCATCGCCTAGCAGCGCTGCTGGCAGGTGTGGCCGAGATGGGTCGGCCACACCTGCCAGGCAACGGCGGGGCTCCAGTACATCCGCACCGTAATGGGAGGCCAGCCGAAGGTTCTCGGCCGTCACCTGGCCGCCACCACGCTTGCCAGGTGACGGCCGGACCTCACCGGTTCGCTGCCTCGCGGGCAGGAACGCTCGCTACTGTGCCGTGCTCCCTGAAATCGCCCGCCCATCGGAGCTGCTTCACCGCAAGGAGGTAACCATGAAAGCCCTCGTGTACCACGGGCCGGGTCAGAAAGCCTGGGAGGATGTCGCTGACCCGACGGTGCGAGATCCGGCAGATATCGTCGTCCGGGTGGACACCACCACGATCTGCGGCACAGACCTGCACATCCTGAAAGGGGATGTTCCCGCGGTCACCCCTGGACGGCTGCTCGGTCACGAGGCTGTCGGCACCGTCGTGGCGACCGGCGCCGCTGTCGCGGGCCTGCACGAGGGCGACCGGGTACTGGTACCGGCGATCACGTCGTGTGGACGCTGCGGTTACTGCAAGCGTGGTATGCCCAGTCACTGCCAGGCGGTCGGAGGTATCGGGTGGATCTTCGGCCACCTCATCGACGGCACCCAGGCGCAGTATGTCCGGGTGCCCTATGCCGAGACGAGCGTGCACACGGTGCCCGAAGGCATCACGGACGAGCAGGTGCTTTTCCTCGCCGACATCCTGCCAACAGGCTATGAGGTAGGAGTGCGCAACGGCCGGGTCAAGCCGGGCGACACCGTAGCTGTGGTGGGCGCCGGGCCGGTCGGGTTGGCGGCGATCATGACCGCGGGGCTACATGGGGCGAGCCGCGTCGTGGCCATCGATCTCGCGGACTCCCGGCTCGAGCACGCTACCCGTTTCGGTGCCGGTTACACGATCAACAGCGGCGTCGAGGACGTCGAGAAGCGCCTCGCTGAGTTGACCGACGGGCTCGGGGTCGACGTGGCCATCGAAGCCGTGGGTGTCCCCGAGACGTTCGAAACCTGCACGCGCATCGTTCGTCCTGGAGGTGTTGTGGCCAATATCGGCGTCCACGGCGCTGCGGCCACGCTGCACCTGGAAGACCTGTGGATCAAGAATGTCACGATCACGACGGGCCTGGTGGACGGTGTCACCGTGCCGATGTTGCTTCGCCTGGTGCGCGATGGGCGAATCAAGCCGGAGCTCTTCGCCACTCACGACTTCACACTCGACGACATGATCAGCGCTTACGACGTATTCGCGAACGCCGGCGAGCACAACGCCCTCAAGGTCGTTATCAGGCGCTGAGCCCTTCGGTCCACACCGAAACGGCTCGCGGCGGACACATTCTCAACCTGCGGAGGTAACAATTTATGATTTTTATCGTCGTCAAGTTCACCGTCCGCCCCGAGCACAGCGAGGACTGGCTAAGGCGGGCAAAGGACTTCACGCACGCCACCCGTAACGAGCCAGGAAACGTCTTCTTCGAATGGTCGAGGAGTGTGGAGACACCGCACCAGTTCGTCCTTGTCGAGGCATTCGACTCGTCGCAGGCCGGTGAGCGCCACGTCAACTCCGAGCATTTCAAGTCCGCGATGGCATGGATGCCCGAGGTGATCGCGAAGGCCCCGGAGATCATCAACGTCGAGGTGGCGGGCGACGGGTGGGGGCAGATGGCGGAGCTCACCCCGACCCCGCAACGCTAGTTTCCCTCCGATTCGCACGGGAAGGACGGACCGATGGCGGCAAGCCTCGCACAGTTCCGCATGCTGATCGGCGGCAAGGCGGTCGACGCACTCTCGGGCAGCACGTTCGAGTCGGCGAATCCCTACACCGGCCAGAGTTGGGCGCTCGTGCCCGACGGCGGACCCGCCGATGTCGAAGCGGCCGTCGCGGCTGCCCGATCAGCCCTGTCCGGCGAGTGGGGGCAGTTGACCGGATTCGGTCGTGCGGCGCTGCTGCGCAGGCTGGGTGACCTTGTCGCTGAGCACGCGGAGCGTTTGGCGCGGTTGGAGGTCAACGACTCGGGAAAGCTGTACCGGGAGATGCTCGGGCAACTCAATGGCCTTGGCTCCTGGTACCACTACTATGCCGGGCTCGCTGACAAGCTGGAAGGCCGCCAGATCCCTGGGCCCAATCCGAACTACCTCGTCTATACCCGGCGTGAACCCATCGGCGTGGTCGCGGCGATAACCCCGTGGAACTCGCCGCTGCTGCTGATGACGTGGAAGATCGCCCCTGCGCTTGCGGCAGGCTGCACGGTGGTGGTGAAGCCCTCCGAGCATGCCCCGGTGTCCACGCTGGGCTTCGCCGAGTTGTTCGAGGAGGCAGGCTTTCCACCCGGCGTTATCAACGTCGTCACCGGATCTTCCCGGGAAGTCGGGGCCTCGCTTGCCGGAAGTACGGGCGTGGACAAGGTCGCTTTCACCGGCTCGACTGCCACCGGTCGCGCCGTCGCACATGCCGCCGCGGACAACCTCACCAAGGCGACCCTGGAACTGGGCGGCAAGTCCCCACACGTCGTCTTCCCCGACGCCGATCTGTCCGCCGCCGCGAACGGGTTGGTGGCAGGTGTCTTCGCGGCCACCGGGCAGACCTGTATGGCGGGCTCGCGGTTGATCGTGCACGAGAGTGTGCACGACGAGTTGGTCGAGCTCGTCACTGAGCGAGCGGCCCGCATCAAGCTCGGCGATCCGAACGACCCATCAACCGAGATGGGTCCGTTGGCGAATCGGCCGCAGTACGAGAAGGTGCTCGGCTACCTCAGGACCGCCGAGCGCGAGGGGGCGAAAGTCGCATACGGCGGGGCGGCCGATGAGACCCTCGGCGGTTACTTCGTCAAACCCACGGTACTTACCGGGGTTGGCCCACGGTCGACAGTGGTCAGGGAAGAGATATTCGGCCCCGTACTGTCCGTGTATACCTTTACCAGCGAGGAGGATGCCCTGAAACTGGCCAACGACACCCCGTACGGGTTGGCAGGCGCGGTGTGGACAACGAACGTGCACCGCGCCCATCGGGTTGCGGCCAAGCTCAGGGCAGGCACCGTGTGGATCAACGCCTACCGCGTCGTCGCACCGAACGTGCCGTTCGGCGGCTACGGCTGGTCGGGGATCGGCAGGGAGAACGGCGCCGCTGCCGTCGACGAATATATCGAGAACAAGTCGGTGTGGGTCGAACTCAGCGGTGGCACCCGTGACCCCTTCACCCTCGGCTGAGCGTTCCTACTCGTATACCGTGAGATCGTATGCGTCGTCGCCGACCCAGATCCGCAGGCCGTCGGCATCGTCGGTGATCGCGCCGTCCTCTTCTTCACCCAGCTCACGGGATGCGCCAAGGGCGCGTTCGCTCAACTCGATGTAGCCCTCGCCGACGTCCCTCGGCCGGTACTCGGAGGCGAGCCAGTGAGTTCGGCTCTCGTTCGCCAGCAGCTCCGCGTTCTGATTTCCGACCTCGGCACGGTAGGTCCGCTCCCGCATCGTGGCCTCCAGCCTTTCGAGTATGGACGTAACGTCCATACTGGATTCTTCTCGGATGGGGTGCAACTGAACCTGCTGTGGCAGACACTGTTGCATGAGGGGGGCAGGCGCGGCGAGGTGATCGGTTGGGCGTTTTCGACACGCCGCTGTCGAGCACCGACGGGCAGATCGAAACGGTGTCCTGGAACCCGACCACCGGCTGCGACACGGTGAGCCCGGGCTGTGATCACTGCTACGCGCTCACCTTTGCGAAACGGCTCAAGGCGATGGGGAACGTGCGCTACCAGCGTGACGGCGATCCTCGCACCAGCGGTCCCGGCTTCCGACTCTCGCTGCAGCCCGACAAGCTGGGATTGCCACTGCGGTGGCGCAAGCCGCAGTTGGTTTTCGTGGACTCGATGAGCGATCTGTTCCACCCTGACGTGCCTTCGCAGTATCTACGGCGGGTGCTGGCGGTGATGCGGGATGCCGGCCAGCACACGTTCTTCACGCTCACCAAGAGGCCGGGCCGGATGGCCACCCTGCTCCGCAGGCTGCAGCCGGTCCCGCTGCCCAACGCCTGGTGGGGGACGACGGTGGAGAGTGATCACTACACCTGGCGAGTCGACAAGCTCCGCGACATGCCGGCGGCCGTCCGCTTCCTCTCGCTGCAGCCGCTGCTGGGGCCGGTGCCCAGCTTGGAGTTGGCCGGTATCGACTGGGTGTACATCGGTGGCGAGTCCGGGGTGGGCTGCAGGCCCATGGATGCCGCATGGGTAACCGACGTGCGGGACCGCTGCCTGCGCGCTGGAGTGCGTTTCCTTTTCAAGCAGTGGGGCGGCGCCACCCGCAACGCCGGTGGTCGCCTGCTCGACGGCAGAACGTGGGACGAGATGCCGCCGCGGCCGTGCCCAGACCGCTTCGGAGGTCAGACCCGTCTGACCTCCGAAGGCTGACCCGCCGTGTTAGACCGGTCAGCGGATGGCTCGCAGCGACTCCTTCAGGGACCCGAGGGTGGCGGCCAGTGCGGTGGGTTCGTAGCCGCAGTGCGCCATGCAGTTGGCGCAGCGTGGATCCCGTCCGCGACCGTAGGAGTCCCAGTCGGTGGTGTCGAGGAGTTCCTGATAGCTCTTGGCGTAGCCGTCGGCCATCAGGTAGCAGGGCTTCTGCCAGCCGTAGAGCGAGTACGACGGGATTCCCCACGCGGTGCACGGGAAGTCGACCTTGCCTTCCAGGAAGTCCAGGAACAGCGGCGAGTGGTTCAGCCGCCAGCGGTTGCGCCTGCCGTCGCCGAATGCCTTCCGGAACAGCTCGCGGGTCTCCTCGACGCCGAGGAAGTGCTCCTGATCGGGCGCCTTCTCGTAGGCGTATGCGGGCGAGAGCATCATCCCGTCCACGTTGAGATCGTTGTTCAGGAAGTCGAGGACCTCGATCACCGACTGGGGAGTGTCGGTGTTGAAGAACGTGGTGTTGGTGGTGACGCGGAAACCGCGGCGCTGGGCTTCTTTGATGGCATCCACGGCCTGCGTGAACACGCCCTTCTTGGAGACCGACGCGTCGTGGCGCTCTTCAAGGCCATCGATGTGCACCGCGAAGGCCAGGTAGGGCGATGGCTTCAACTTGTCGATCTTGCGTGGGATCAGCAGTGCATTGGTGCACAGGTAGATGAACTTCTTGCGCTTGACGAGCCCGGCTACGATGTCTTCGACCTGCGGGTGCATCAGTGGCTCGCCGCCCGCGAGGCATACGACGGGTGCGCCGCACTCGTCGACGGCGGCGAGCGCCTGCTCGACCGGCATGCGTTGTTTGAGCACGTTCGCGGGGTGTTGGATCTTGCCGCAACCTTCGCAGGCGAGGTTGCAGGCGAACAGCGGTTCCAGCTCCAATGTCACGGGGAACTTCTCCCGGCCGGCCAGCTTCTGCTTCATCAGATAGCCACCGACCTTGATCGCCTGACGCAACGGAATACCCATCCCGATCGACTTCCTTCCGGCTCGAGGAGTCGCCACCGCACGTGGGCGGCTCCTCCATCGTCGCGCTAAATCCCGATCAGCGCAGCCCCAAATCGCGAATGATCCAAAATGACGCTCCGTAGCGGTCGGGTTTGGGTGTCTTCAAGACCCCTCAACCCAGACCGAATCCGGCGGCGAGCTCGCGTACGGCCCTGTCCAGCAGGTGCAGTAGGTCGGAGCCCTCGTCGCGGAGCCACTGCTCGTAGGCCGCGATGGCCACTCCGAGGGTGGCATGTGCGATGGCCTGTGGTGCCAGGGCATCGTAAGGTTGGTCGAGCCTGCCGCCGATGAATTCCGCGAGCACCTGCCGCCAAGCGGTATACCGCAGGGTGGAATGTGCTTGCAACGCGGGGACCTCCAAGATCAGCCGCATCCGGCGGCGATGCCACGGCACCTCGGCGTCCTCGACACGATTGAAATCCAGCAGCGCCCGCCTGATGGCATCGATCAGCGGCATGTCATCAGGCGTCATCGCCAGCCGGTCTCGCATCCGATTCAGCGCCATGTCGAAGTCCCCCCATGCCACGTCGTTCTTGGAGGGGAAGTAGCGGAAGAACGTGCGGCGCCCGATCGCAGCGGCGCGGGCGATCTCGTCGATCGTAGTGCGCTCGAACCCCTGTCGCGCGAACAGGTCGAAGGCGATGTGCTCCAGTTCGGCGCGCGAGGTGACCGGTTTCCTGCCGGAGCGTGGCGCGCCGTCGTCGTCCAGTTGCCATTGCCGATTCGTCATTGCCTCTTCCATTCGGCACTGAGTGCCAATATACTCCCGCGTACCACGCTGAAACCGCTACGGAGGAGCATCCCATGGGCGACACCGTGAACATCGACACCGCCGTCACCGAGGCGCAGACCGAAACCGCCCAGGCGGATGATCGTGAACTGGTGGACGACGATCTGCTCGTCGAGGAGGTCTCCATCGACGGGATGTGCGGCGTTTACTGACATGGCCACCCCGTTCGACCCTGATCGGCCGTACCGCTGCTCGCCGAGAGTGTCGCTGCGGCCGGAGCCGTTCGGTGCGCTGGCCTACGACTTCGGCACCCGCAGGCTGTCATTCCTGAAGACCCCGACGCTGGTGAAGGTAGTGCGGGAGCTGGAAGCCCAGGTCGATGTGCACGGTGCGCTCACGGAGGCAGGCGTGATACCGGACGAGCGGCGAAAATACCTCGATGCGCTCGCCGGGCTCGCCGACGCCGGCACGATCGAACCCCGCTGACCCGCGACCGTCACGGTCGCCACCGCATTACGGGAGCAACCGCCGATGAAACTCGCCGAGCAGTTCCAGTACGGCTTGAACTCGCCCATCTGCCTCACATGGGAGCTGACCTACGCCTGCAATCTGTCCTGCACGCACTGCCTGTCGTCATCTGGCAGGCGGGACCCGCGCGAGCTCTCGACCGCGGAATGCCGGGCCGTTATCGACGAGCTGCAGCGAATGCAGGTGTTCTACGTGAACATCGGCGGCGGCGAGCCAACCGTGCGCCAGGACTTTTGGGAGCTGCTCGACTACGCGGTCGCTCACCAGGTCGGGGTGAAGTTCTCCACCAACGGGGTGAAGCTCACGCCGGAGCGCGCGCGCCAGCTCGCCGCGACCGATTATGTGGACGTGCAGATCTCGCTGGACGGCGCCACGGCCGAGGTCAACGACGCGGTGCGCGGTCGTGGCTCGTTCGACACCGCCATGCGTGCCATGGCTAACCTCTCGGACGCCGGATTCCGGGACTTCAAGATCAGTGTCGTGATGACGCGGCACAATATCGGCCAACTCGACGAGTTCGCGGCTATCGCGGACAAGTTCGGCGCGCAACTGCGCATCACCAGGCTGCGCCCATCCGGGCGTGGCGCCGATGTCTGGGACGAGCTGCATCCGAGAGCCGAACAGCAGCGCCAGCTCTACGACTGGCTGGTCGCCAACGGCAGCCGCGTGCTCACGGGCGACTCCTTTTTCCACCTCAACGCGCTCGGCTCCACCCCGCTGCCAGGATTGAACCTGTGCGGCGCGGGCAGGGTGGTGTGCCTGATCGACCCCGTCGGTGACGTCTATGCCTGTCCGTTCGCCATCCACGACGAGTTCCTGGCGGGCAATGTGCGCGCGGACGGCGGCTTTGAGCGGGTGTGGCATGACTCCGAGCTCTTCGCGGAGCTGCGCAGCCCGCAAACCGGGGGTACTTGTTCCAGTTGCTCGGCCTACGACTCCTGTCAGGGTGGCTGCATGGCCGCGAAGTTCTTCACGGGTCTGCCGCTCGACGGCCCTGATCCGGAATGCGTGAAGGGTCACGGCGAACTGGCACTGGCATCCGTGACGGCCCCGGCGCCACGCTCCGAGGTCGACCACTCGCACCGCACGCGTCGTGGCGAGCCGGTGCCCGTGCCGATCGGCTGGGGCGCGCCAGGCGGCGCCCGGCCCGATCGTGCCTGCGACACCAGCCCGCTGGCGGGCTTCTCACCGGCGAACTGATTCCCGTGCAGCTGACCGATTCCGTGATGCTCGCCGGTCGTACTGCCGCCAGCCGGGTGCTGTTCGGCCCGCACGAGACCAACCTCGCGAGGCGCAGGGCGATCTCCGACAGGCACGTGGCCTATTACCGGTACCGGGCTGCGGGCGGCGCAGGTCTGATCGTGACCGAGACCGCGAGTGTGCACGTTTCGGACTGGCCGTACGAGCGGGCACCGTTGGCCGCCGACTGCGGGCCTGGGTGGGCCGCGGTGGCCGCGGCCTGCCACCCGCACGGAACGCTCGTGCTCGCAGGCCTCGGGCACGCCGGATCGCAGGGATCTTCGGCATACTCCCAGACGGCGCTGTGGGCGCCCTCGCGGGTTGCCGACGTCGCCAGCCGCGAGCTGCCGATGGAGATGGCCGATACCGAGATACGCGCGCTGACCGACGGTTTCAGTGCCTCGGCCGAGCTTGCGGTGGCATCCGAGCTGGATGGCATCGAGCTCGATGCGGGCCAATACTCGCTAGTGCGACAGTTCGCCTCCGGCCTGACCAACCTGCGTGGCGACGCCTTCGGCAGCGACAAGGCCCTCCTGCTGCGCCAGGTACTGCGGGCGGTGCGAGACCGGCTGGGGACGGGCAGGGTGCTCGGCCTGCGGCTGTCCTGCGACGAGCTCGCACCGTGGGCGGGCCTGACACCTGAGCAAGCCGCCGCGCTGGCGCGCGATGTCGCCGACATGGTCGACTACCTCGTCGTCACCCGCGGATCCGCGATGAGCACCGCCGCGACCCGGCCGGATTCCCACACCGATCCTGGCTTCAACGTCGACCTGTGCAAGATTGTGCGCGACGCCGTTGAAGGCAGGGTTTCGGTGGTGCTACAGGGATCGGTGGTCGATCCGGAGCAGGCGCAGCGGGCGCTGGACGGCGATGTCGCCGACCTGGTGGAGATGACGCGCGCGCAGATAGCCGATCCCGCGCTGGTGAGCAAGCTCCGCGACGGGCAGAGTGCGCGGATCAGGCCCTGTGTGCTCTGCAACCAGAAATGCCGGGTACGCGACAACCGGAATCCCATCGTGAGCTGTATCGGGGAGCCGCGCAGCGGGCACGAGACCGAGGACCACGCGGTGGAAGGAGTGGTGGCACAGCGACTCGACGTGCTCGTCGTCGGTGGCGGGCCCGCGGGTATGGAAGCCGCAAGGGTGTTGGCGCTGCGGGGCCATCACGTCGAGATCGCCGAGCGGGCCGACCGGCTCGGAGGAGCGCTGCGCCTGGCCGCGCGTGTGTCCGGGCGGGGAAGGCTCGGCATGCTCGCGAGTTGGCTGGAGTCCGAGATCCACCGCCTCGGCGTTCGGGTGTCCACCGGACATCGGATCACCGAGGAGCTACTCGACGTGGCGCTGGAATCCGGGCGTGAGGTGCTACTGGCGATCGGCGCTGTGCCGGGGCCGCGCCATTACCTGGTGGAGGGCGGCCAGGTGCTCGACGTGGCGCAGTTGCTCGCTGAGATCGACATCGGGCGGCTGCCTGGCGACATCCTGCCGGAGGGGTCGGTCGTGGTGTACGACCCGGTAGGAGACGCGGTGGGTGCCGGTGTCGCCGAACTGCTCGCGGCAGCAGGTCACACCACCGCGATCGTCACCCAGGATCAGGTTGTCGGTACCCAACTCGCGCTCACCGGGGATCTGGCGGACGTCAACGCCAGGTTGCAGCGCGCCGGAGTGGTAATGGCGAAGCGTTCGCTGCTGCGCGAGGTGCGACAGGGAAAGGTCGTGCTTGAGGACGTCTTCACCGGGGAGCGCGGCGAGCTGGACTGTGCCGTACTTGTCCATTGTGGGCACCGGCTGTCCGAGGAGTCGCTGGCGCGCGCCGAGCTGACACGAGCTGGGGACTGTGTCGCGCCGAGAACGGTGCATGAGGCCGTGCTGGAAGGTCGGCGCGCCGCGGTGCGAATCGGAGCGGCGCGCCCGGTCGGGGCGTCGCGATGAGCGGCGCAGGCAGCTACCGCTACCTGTTCTCGCCGTTGCGGGTCGGGCCGCTGGTGGTGCGCAACCGCATCGTGTTCTCCGCGCATCTGACCAACTACGCGCAGGACGGGATGCCAAGCTCGCAGCACGCCGAGTACTACGCTGCGCGCGCGGCAGGCGGCGCTGGACTGATCATTACCGAGGAACACTCGACGCATCCGACGGACTGGCCTTACGAGAAGCTGATTCACGGCTTCCACCGCGAGGTGATCCCCGGCTACCGGCGCATCACCGACGCGGTGCACGCGCACGGGGTTCCGATACTGGCACAGCTCAACCACAACGGCGGACAAGCGTCGAGTATGTATTCGCGGCTGCCGGTCTGGGCACCCTCCGCGATACCGGACCCGCTGTTCCGCGAGGTGCCGAAGGCGATCGACAGGCACGAGATCGCGGAGGTGGTCGCGGGCTACGGCACCGTGGCTGTGCACTGCGCCGAGGGTGGGTTCGACGGCGTCGAGCTGCAGTGCTCCCACTCCTCGATCGTGCGCGGTTTCCTCTCGCCCGCCACGAACATCCGCACCGACAGCTACGGCGGCAGCCTTGCCAACCGGGCCCGCATCCTGCTGGAGATCATCGACGTGGTGCGCGCGGCGATCGGAGGCGACCGAGCGCTCGGCGTCCGGCTCTGCGGTGACGAGTTGATCGACGGCGGCAGCACTATCGACGAGGCCGTCGAGGTGGCGCGCATGGTTGAGGCGACAGGAAAAGTAGACTACATCAATACCTCGATCGGGGTGGCTACCGCGACGCTGTACATGATCGAGGCGTCGATGAGTATCCCGCCGGGATACGGGCTGTTCATCTCGAACGCCATCCGGCGTGCGGTGGACATCCCGGTGATCGGCGTCGGCCGCATCAAGGACCCGACACAGGCGGAACGTGCGCTCGCGGAGGGACACTGCGATCTGGTTGGCGTGGTGCGCGGACAGATCGCGGACGCGGATTTCGTGGCGAAGGCACGCTCAGGCCACGCGAGCGAGATCCGTACCTGCCTGTCGTGCAACCAGGAATGCGTCGGCCGGATGGGGTTGAACCGGTGGCTCGGCTGTATCGAGAACCCGCGCACCGGCAAGGAGAGCGTCGCGTTACCGGCACCGGGGGTGCGCGGCAAGCGGGTACTCGTCGTCGGCGGTGGCCCCGCCGGGTTGCAGGCCGCAGCCACCGCCGCGCGGCGCGGTCACCACGTGACGTTGTTCGAGCGATCCGCCGCGACCGGTGGTCAGGTGGCCACCGCGGCGAGCGTGCCCAACCGCGCGGAATTTCTTGATGTGGTGCGTAACCTGCTCGCGGAATGCCAGCGGTACGGCGTGGATATCAAGACCGGTGCCGAGGCAACGGCGGAATCGCTGCGCGCCGAGGCGCCGGACGCCGTCGTGCTCGCGACCGGAGCTCGCCCGCAGGCACCCTACTGGGCTGGCGGGCACTGCAGGGTGGTGGATGTGCGCGACGTGCTTGAGGGCAGGGCCGCACCGTCCGGCGAGGTGCTCGTTGTCGACGATCTGGGCTTCCACCAGGCCACCTCTGTCGCCGAACTGCTCGCCGATCGCGGCTGCCGTGTTCGGATCAGTACTCCAGGCATGGTGGTCGGGCAGGATCTCGGCATCACACTGGACATGGAGACCTTCAATATCCGCGCAGCGGACAAAGGCATCGTGCAGAGCACCGACGAGGTCGTGATGTCCGCGACCGCGCAGGAGGGCGGTGACGCCCGTGGTGTGCTGCTGCAGGTGTTGAAGCACACCACGGGCGTCACCGGCGAGGTGCGATGTGACTGGGTGGTCTGCGCCACGCACCAGGAACCCGAGGACGAGTTGTGGCAGGCGCTGGCCGGTGCGCCGTTCCCGGTGTACCGGGCGGGCGACTGCGTCACGCCCCGCCGGGCGCACGCCGCCGTCATCGAGGGCCATCGGGCGGGAGTGGCGCTATGAGCCCGCGTTGCGTTCTGCCGTGCGGTGAAGCGGTTGCGGTGATCCCGGTGCGCGACGGTGTGCCGCCACTCGGCGCCGACGAAGCCATCGCGGAGGCGGCAGGCAGGGCGGTGCTCGCCGGATCCGGGGTGAGGGA
>JBOHEL010000055.1:0-16409 GCA_050700995.1 Sciscionella sp.
GCGCAGAAGGTCAACACCCAGCTCGCGTACAAGCAGGGCGATCTGCGCCGCGTCACCGATCTGCGGCAGCGGCTCGACGACCTGAGCGTGCTCTACGAGTTGGCCGACGAGGAGGATGACCCGGCCAGCGTCGCGGAAGCCGACATCGAACGTCGCAAGCTTCGCTTGGCGATCGCCTCGCTTGAGGTGCGCACCTTGCTCTCCGGCGAGTACGACGAGCGTGACGCGCTGGTGACGGTGCGCTCGGAGGCGGGAGGCGTTGACGCCGCCGACTTCGCGGAAATGCTGCTGCGGATGTACCTGCGCTGGGCGGAGCGCCACGGTTATGCCACCGATGTCTACGAGACCTCATACGCGGAGGAGGCAGGTATCCGCTCGGCGACGTTCAAGGTCAGCGCGCCCTACGCGTACGGGACCCTTTCGGTCGAGCAGGGCACCCATCGGTTGGTGCGGATCTCGCCGTTCGACAACCAAGGCAGGCGACAGACCTCCTTCGCCGCGGTGGAGGTGGTGCCCTCGGTGGAGCAGTCCGATCACGTGGTGGTCGACGAGAAGGAGCTGCGGGTCGACGTGTACCGCTCGTCGGGGCCGGGCGGTCAGGGCGTGAACACCACCGACTCCGCGGTACGGATCACGCACATTCCCACCGGGATCGTGGTCTCCTGTCAGAACGAGCGTTCGCAGCTGCAGAACAAGGCGGTGGCGATGGCGGTGCTGCAGGCCAAGCTGCTGGAACGGCGGCGGCGGGAGGAGCGCGCCAAGATGGACGCGCTCAAGGACGACTCCGGTGGCTCCTGGGGCAACCAGATGCGTTCCTACGTGCTGCATCCGTACCAGATGGTGAAGGACTTGCGCACCGAGCACGAGGTCGGCAACCCCAGTGCGGTGTTCGACGGTGAGATCGACGGCTTCCTCGAAGCAGGCATTCGCTGGCGCCGTCAGCAAGATCATTAACGGCTGTGAGGCGCGTCATGCCGGTCACTCGACTGGCCCAATGCTCGGCGATCACGGAAATGTCGCGGTTAGGTCTCGGTAAAGTCGCGTTCCAGGGGAGTCGGTTGAGGTGGCCGCACGGCGGCGGCGCTGACCGGCGTGGGTAGACTCGCGCCCCGTGATTCGGCTTGAAGGCGTATCCAAGGTCTACAAGGCCTCGACGCGTCCTGCACTACGGCAGGTCTCGATCGAGATCGACAAGGGCGAGTTCGTGTTCCTGATCGGCCCGACCGGGTCCGGCAAGTCCACGATCATGCGCATGCTGCTGAGGGAGGACACGCCGAGTAAGGGACGTGTGTATGTCTCCAACTTCGACGTCGCACGGATGGCCCGCAGAAGGGTGCCGAGGCTGCGGCAGTCCATCGGCTGCGTGTTCCAGGACTTCCGGCTGCTCAACCAGAAGACGGTGCTGGAGAACGTGGCATTCGCCCTTGAGGTGATCGGCAAGCCGCGCCACACCATCCGCAAGGTGGTGCCGGAGGTGCTTGAGCTGGTTGGCCTTGACGGCAAGGCGGACCGGATGCCGCATGAGCTCTCCGGTGGCGAGCAGCAGCGCGTTGCCATCGCGCGCGCGTTCGTCAACCGGCCGCTGGTGCTGCTGGCCGACGAGCCGACCGGAAATCTCGATCCGGACACCAGCCAGGACATCATGCTGCTGCTTGAGCGCATCAACCGCACCGGCACGACGGTGCTGATGGCAACACATGACCACTCGATCGTCGACTCGATGCGGCGCAGGGTGATCGAGTTGAGTGTCGGCGAGGTCATCCGCGACGACAAGCGCGGCGTGTACGGCGTCGGCCGCTGAAGGACCAACCGGCCTAAGAGAAGATCCCCGACCCCCAAGGACCTTTACCCCGATGCGTGCGAGCTTCGTGATCAGCGAGGTCATCACCGGCTTACGCCGGAACGTCACGATGACCGTGGCGATGATCCTGACAACCGCGATTTCGTTAGGCCTGCTTGGCGGCGGGCTGCTAGTGGTACGCCTTATCGACCACATGCAGACCCAGTACTACTCCAAGGCCGAGGTGTCGATCTACCTCACCAACGATGTCAGCGCCAATGACCCGACATGTTCGAAGCAGCCGTGTGCCGGACTGAAGTCGAGCCTTGACAACGACCCGGCGATCGAGTCGGCGACGTTCGAGAACCGGGACCACGTCTACCAGCGGTTCCAGAAGATCTTCGCCGCGCAACCCGAATTGCTGAAGCTGACGCGTGCCTCGGCGCTGCCCGCGACCATGCACGTGAAGTTGAAGGACCCGACGCGCTCCAAGGTCGTGGTTCAGGAGTTCACCAACCGGCCGGGGGTGAAGAGCGCCGACGACCAGGGCCAGTTCCTGCAACGGGTGTTCGACGCGCTCGGCGGGGTGCGTAACGCGGTGTTCGCCATCGCGCTTGTCCAGGCGCTCGCGGCGTTGCTGCTGATATCCAACACGATCCAAGTCTCCGCCTTCACCAGACGCACCGAGGTCGGCATCATGCGCCTGGTGGGCGCGACGCGGTGGTATACCCAGCTGCCGTTCCTGCTGGAGGCGGTGGTCGCGGGCGTCGTCGGATCGATCATCGCGATCGTCGGCTTGATCCTCGCGAAAGTGTTCTTCATCGATAAGGTACTCGCTGCCCCGATCAAATCGGGCATTGTGCCCAAATTGAACTCTGTGGACCTGCTGATGGTTTCGCCGTGGCTGGTGCTGGTAGCGATCGTGATCTCGGCCGTCACCGGTTATGCCACGCTGCGAATGTACGTGCGCTTGTAGGCTGTAGAGCTATGTCCAAGGAGCGCGGCCACAAGGTCATCGTCAGCAACCGCAAGGCGAGGCACGACTACACGATCCTGGACACCTACGAGGCAGGTATCGCCCTGGTCGGCACGGAGGTCAAGAGCTTGCGACACGGCAGGGCGTCGCTTGCCGACTGCTTCGCCACCGTCGATGACGGCGAGGTGTGGTTGCGAGGCCTGCACATCCCGGAGTACGCGCAGGGCACCTGGACCAACCACGAGCCACGCAGGACACGGAAGCTGCTGATGCACAAGGGCGAGATCCTGCGACTGATCGGCAAGCTGCAGGAGAGCGGGCTTTCCCTTGTACCGCTGTCGATGTACTTCTCCGACGGCAAGGTCAAGGTCGAACTCGGGTTGGCGCGCGGTAGGAAAGCCCACGACAAGCGGCAGGTGCTCGCGAAACGCGACGCCGACCGCGAGGTGGCCAGGGCCATGGGCAGGGCGCTGAAGGGCAGGTATCGGTGAGCGAAGGGCCTGCCTCGGACGCGGACATCCCGGGATGGTTGGCGCGAGTCGGCGTGCCGGGCCTGGTTGACGCGCACGTGCACTTCCTGCCCGACCGGATGATGAGCAAGGTCTGGGCCTATTTCGACAACGCCGAACAGCATTACGGTATGTCATGGCCTGTTACCTATCGTTACGACGAGTCCGAGCGGGTGCGGCTGCTGCGTTCCTTCGGTGTCCGTGCGTTCGCGCCGCTGGTGTATCCGCACAAACCTGGCATGGCGGAGTGGCTGAACGGCTGGGTGCTCGATTTCGCCGAGCGCACACCGGGTGCGGTGCCGACGGCGACACTGTTCCCTGAGCCTGCGGCCACGCGCTACGTCACCGAGGCCCTTGAGGCGGGTGTGCGTTGTGTGAAGGCCCATGTCCAGGTCGGGCGCTACGACCCGAGGGAGGAGTTGCTTGACAAGGCGTGGGGCCTGATCGCGGATGCGGGCATCCCAGCGATCATCCACTGTGGACACGGCCCGTTGCGCGGCAAGTTCACCGGCATGGACATCATCTCCGACGTGCTCGCCCGACACCCCCGGCTGACCGCGGTAGTAGCGCACGCCGGAATGCCGGATTTCACCGCGGCGCTGCGGCTCGCGCAGCGATACCAGCGCGTCTACCTCGACACCACGATGGTCGGTACACCCTTCAGCGAGGCCACCATGCCGTTACCGGCCGACTGGACTGCCAGGCTGGCTGGGCTCGGGGACCGACTGGTGCTCGGAACGGACTTCCCGAACATCCCGCATACCTACGCGGAGCAACTCCGCGCCATCGCGGGCTGGGCCGCCGCCGACGACCGGCTCGGTGACGGCTTCCTGCACCGCGTACTACACGACACCCCGGCTCGACTACTGGCCCTCGCACCGTGAGTACTTTCGTCGGCTATAGCCGACGAAAGTACTCACGGTAGCCGCGTCAGGCGTCAAGTACGACGGAGACAATGCCTGCCAGATGCGCGAGCCGTGCGACCTCCGCGGCGCGGAACTGCGGTCCACCAGGTCGGCCGACCAGCAACACCCGTTCAGGCTTCCCCAGCGGGGTCGCGGCGAGTTCGGTGCCAAGCTCCTGCCAGGTCCGCGGCACCCAGTCCTCGTCGCCGTCGAGCACGGTGGCCCTGGTCAGCGGCATCCACGGCAGATTGGCCATCGTGGACTCCGGAGCGGCGGTGCTGGCGGCCACCCTGACGGGATGTCCGGCCTTGTGGTTGAGCACCAAGGCCCAGCCCGCCCGCACGATGCGGGGCACGCCCTCGGCGAAGATGTCGAGACCCTTCGCGGGTGCGCTGGCGATCTCCTCAACCAGCTCCAGTTCGCGATGGGTGTCCAGCACACCTGCGTACGGCCGGACCGCGTCGACCTCGACGCCCTCGATCGCTTCGGCCGCGGTGATCAGCACGTCCGGCAGGCGTCCGCTGGGTAGCTCGACCACGAGGTCGTCGATCGCCGTGCCGCCCGCGCGCTCGACGACGTCGACGGAGAGGATATCAGCGCCGATCTTGCCGAGTTCGCAGGCGAGGGAACCCAGGCTTCCCGGATTGTCCGGTAGCTGAACCCGGATCAGGAATGACAAGGCGTTCGAGCCTCCTGCCTCGCATGCGGATCCTCGCCGCCCGCACTACTAGGGACCGCACTGAAGCACGCATGACCCGACGCCTGAGGAGGAACGCGTGCCGCCCGGCAAGTGATTGTGGCAGACCCGAGGGCGCCGTGGGGCGGTGAGCCCACCTCGGGTACCGGAAACCATGCTAGGTATGGGCCTCTAGACTCGCGTGGTCACCCCGCTCGTCGAGGATCCCATTGGGGGCTTGTGCGCATGTCCAACATCTCCCGCGACGAGGTCGCGCACCTGGCCAAGCTGGCCAGGCTAGCGGTGACCGACGAGGAGCTGGACACTTTTGCAGGGCAGCTCGACATCATCCTGAGCTCTGTCGCCAGGGTCGCTGACGTCGCTGCCGATGACATCCCGCCGACCTCGCACGCGGTGCCGTTGACCAACGTGTTCCGTGCGGATGAGGTGCGGGGAGGGCTGACCCAGCAGGAAGCGCTCTCCGGCGCGCCGGCGGTGGCGAAGGGCCGGTTCCGGGTGCCTCGAATCTTGGGGGAGGAACAATGAGCAACGAGTTGACAGGGATGACCGCCGTCGAGCTCGCGGCGAAGATCCACGCGCGAGAGGTGTCGTCCGTCGAGGTGACGCAAGCGCACCTTGACCGCATCGGGGCCGTTGACGGGCTCGTGCACGCCTTTCTGCACGTGGACACCGACGGCGCGCTGCGTACGGCCCGCGCCGTTGACGATGAGCTGGCGGCTGGGCAGCCGCCACGCTCTCCACTCGCGGGTGTGCCGCTGGCCTGTAAGGATGTGCTCGTCACCAAGGGCGTGCCGACAACCTGTGGCTCGAAGCTGCTAGAAGGGTGGGTGCCCCCATACGACGCCACGGTGGTGCGGAAACTGGCCGAGGCCGGTGTGGTGATCCTAGGCAAGACGAACATGGATGAGTTCGCGATGGGTTCTTCCACCGAGAACTCCGCCTACGGCACGACCAGGAACCCGTGGGACACAGACCGGATCCCCGGCGGTTCCGGCGGCGGCTCCTCGGCGTCTCTGGCGTCCTTCGAGGCACCGCTGGCCATCGGCACCGACACCGGCGGCTCGATCCGGCAGCCCGGCGCGGTCACCGGCACCGTCGGCGTCAAGCCAACCTACGGCGGGGTGTCCCGTTACGGACTTGTGGCGTTCTCCTCATCGCTCGACCAGGCCGGGCCGTGTGCCCGCACCGTGCTGGACGCGGCACTGCTGCACGAGGCGATCGCCGGGCACGACCCGATGGATTCCACCTCGATCGACGCGCCCGTGCCCGCTGTGGTGGCCGCCGCGAAGCAGGGCGTCACCGGCGACCTCCGAGGGTTACGGGTCGGTGTGGTGAAGGAGTTCTCGGGCGAGGGGTACCAGCGCGGCGTGCTGCGGTCCTTCGACGCTGCCGTGGATCAACTGCGCGCGCTCGGCGCCGATGTCGTCGAGGTGTCATGCCCGCACTTCGGGTATGCGCTGCCCGCCTACTACCTGATCGCGCCGAGTGAGTGCTCCTCGAACCTGGCGCGCTTCGACGCGATGCGTTACGGGCTGCGGGTGGAGCGCGAGGGCGCTTCCGCCGAGGAGGTCATGTCCGCAACCAGGGAGGCAGGCTTCGGACCAGAGGTGAAGCGGCGGATCATGCTGGGTACCTACGCGCTGTCCGCGGGCTACTACGACGCCTACTACGGGCAGGCGCAGAAGGTTCGCACGCTGATCACGAGCGATTTCGGCGCGGCATTCGACGAGGTGGACGTGCTGGTTTCCCCGACGACCCCGACTACCGCGTTCAAGATTGGTGAGCGGGCCGACGATCCGCTGGCGATGTACCTCGCCGACCTGTGCACGATCCCCGCCAACTTGGCTGGCAATGCCGCGATGAGCGTGCCCAGCGGTGTGTCCGATGAGGACGGTCTTCCGGTCGGCCTGCAGATCATGGCTCCGGCACTGGCTGACGACAGGCTTTACCGGGTCGGCGCGGCTTACGAGCAGGCGCGTGGGCCCGTGCTCGACCGGGTTCCTGACCTGGAGGGGGTTTCGGCATGACCGCGACGACCGACCTGATGGACTACGACGATGTGCTCGAGCGTTATGACCCGGTACTGGGGCTTGAGGTGCATGTCGAGTTGAACACCAATACCAAGATGTTCTGCGGTTGCCCGACGGAGTTCGGCGCCGAGCCGAACACCCAGGTTTGCCCGACCTGCCTTGGCATGCCAGGCGCTCTTCCCGTCGTCAACGGGAAAGCCGTCGAGTCGGCGATCAGGATTGGGCTGGCGCTGAACTGTCAGGTCGCCGAGTGGTGCAGGTTCGCGCGCAAGAACTACTTCTATCCCGATATGCCGAAGAACTTCCAGACCTCCCAGTACGACGAGCCGATCGTGTTCGACGGCTACCTCGACGTGGAACTGCCGGACGGCGACACGGTGCGGGTGGAGATCGAGCGCGCGCATATGGAGGAGGACACCGGAAAATCGCTGCACGTCGGCGGTGCGACCGGGCGCATCCACGGGGCCGACTACTCGCTGCTCGACTACAACCGGGCTGGCGTGCCACTTGTTGAGATCGTCACCAAGCCGATCGAGGGCACCGGAGCCCGCGCGCCCGAGGTTGCACGCGCCTACGTCACGGCATTGCGGGATCTGTTGCGCGCGCTGGAAATCTCCGACGTAAGGATGGATCAAGGCTCGCTGCGATGCGACGCGAACATCTCGCTGCGGCCGAAGGGGCAGCCGGAGTTCGGCACCCGAACCGAGACCAAGAACGTCAACTCGTTACGCAGTGTCGAGCGCGCGGTGCGATACGAGATGACACGCCAGGCCGCGGTGCTTGCCGGTGGGGGCTCGGTTTTGCAGGAGACCAGGCATTTCCAGGAATCCGATGGCAGTACCGCGGCCGGGCGGCCGAAAGAGACTTCGGAGGACTACCGGTACTTCCCCGAGCCTGACCTCGTACCGATGGCGCCTTCAGGGGAATGGGTGCGGGAACTGCGTGCCACGTTGCCGGAGATGCCCGCCGAGCGTCGCAAGCGGATCAAGGCCGAGTGGCAGCTATCCGATGAGGCAATGCGGGATATGGTCAACGCCGGTGCCGTTGAACTTGTCGCGTCCACTGTGGACGGCGGTGCGGCACCGGCCGAAGCGCGTTCCTGGTGGGTGCAGTATCTGACGCAGCAGGCCAACACCCGCGAGGTCGAGCTGTCAGCACTGCCCATCAGGCCCGCCCAGGTCGCCAGGGTGATCGCACTGGTGGGAGCAGGCGAGCTGACCAACAAGCTGGCGAGGCAGGTCGTGGACGGCGTACTCGATGGCGACGGTGAGCCGGACGAGGTGGTTCAGAAACGTGGCCTGAAAGTCGTCTCCGACGACTCGGCGCTGTATGCGGCGGTGGACGAGGCGCTCGCGGCTCAACCCGATGTGGCCGAGAAGATCCGCGGCGGCAAGGTCGCGGCCGCTGGTGCGATCGTGGGCGCTGTCATGAAGGCAACCAAAGGCCAGGCCGACGCCAAACGCGTACGCGAACTCGTCATCAACCGCTGCTCCTGACCCGTGAGCACTTTCGGGTGCTAGACACCCAGAAGTGCTCACGGGTCAGGAGCAGCGTGGACAGCGCGCTTGCGCCTTCGGCCAGCCCCCGCGTCGTAGTACCGCGCTGACTTCGGCGGCGACACCGCAGGGGCTGTTGACGACATCCCGCCACCCGTAGCTGAGCCGGGAGTGTTGCCGTAGTTCGGCCGCGTTGTCCCTGCGCCGGTAGCGGAACATCACGCCACGATCCGAGTGGTATTCCCTGCCGTCGAGCCGCACCGTCAGCGGGACACCGATCTCGTCGTAGACGACGTCTTCCCGCAGGGTCTGGCCGTCCACTTCGAACTGTGCCTGTCGCCGACCGATCGGCAGTCCGTTTGCCTGCTCGACCAACTCAAGATACTGCTACAGCACCGGAAAGTGCTCACAGGTCAGTCCTTGCCGCCGCCCCCTGCGGATTGCGGGAGGATGACAACGACGCGGTCGTCGCTGGAGATCGGCTTGCCGCCGTCCTTGTTGACGGTGCCTGCGATTGCATAGCGATCGCTGGCCAGATCCAGCCCGGAGAGTCTGCCGTATCCCTGCTTGCCGTCAAGCCCGATCTGCGGCTTCCCGCTGAACGTGCCGTCGGCATTGAGCGGCAGCGACTGCACGTTGCCCGCGATCGCGGTTGCCACCATGACCGCGTGCGGGAACACCGCACAGCCCGCGACGCCGGGGCGGTCCTGCCAGGTCCAGGCCGGGGTTCCCAGCGATTTTCCGGCGTACACCCGGTAAAGCACATCCTTCTCGGGTGTCCTGTCGGTAACCCAGGTCTGCTTGCCGTCCGAAGAGCTGCAGATACCGCCGGGAGCCGACAGTCCTGAGGCGATCACGGCAGAGCCTGGGGTTGGGTCCCCAGGCGCAGGCTTGCCCGAGTCGTCGATCCGCAGCACCTTGCCCGCCAGTGAATGTGGGTCCCCGGCCGCCGCGGGATTACCGGCGTCGCCGGTGGCGACGAGCAGTGCGCCGTCGTGATCCAACGCCATGACGCCGCGATTATCGCTTGCGCCCCTGGGTATACCGGTGAGCACGGGCGTTGGCGGCTCGCCAGAGGCAAACCGGACCACGCGGTTGTCGGTCGGCGTGGTGATGTATGCGAAGATCAGCTGATCTTCCTGGTAACTCGGCGAAAGGGCAATACCCGTGAGGCCACCACCGCCAGCGGTGTTGACCTGCAACTTTGCCACTTGCACCGGGTCGGAGCCCTTCGCCACCCGAAGTATGCGTCCGGTCGTCCGCTCCGCTGCGAGGCCGCTGGGACGCTGCCCGTTCGACGGTAGCGCCGCGACAGCGGAGACCGGATTCAGGCACGTTGCGATGACGGCGGGGTTGAAGTCCTGGCAACCCTTGGGCGGCGGCATGGTGCGTGGGGACGAGGAGGACCCTGGCGCTCCGGGAACGCCCTGCGGCATGCCGGGAATCTGGGGATTCGGGCCTTGTTCCGGGGGGAGGGTTTGCTGTGGATGCCAGGTCTGCGGCGCCGCCGAATCCTGAAAGTCCGCACATGCCGAGAGCAGGACCGGCAGCATCGCCGCGAGCACACCGAGTGCGGCAGCGCGGCCGGCGCGGGAGCGGTACTGCCTGCGGCACAGAGCGGACACGACCGCCAGCGTATGCGCCTGCTCGTGAACGCGAGGTGAGCATCGATACGGTAGTGCCTGTGACGATGACTGTGCTGGTCCCGACCGCCGAAGGGGAGGCAGCGCTCGCCGGCGTTGACGGCGTGCGCGCCCTGCACTACGACCGGAGCTGGGAGTTCCCGCCACCGGGCGGCCGCGACGCCGAGGTGCTGGTTCCCGGGTTCCTGTTCGAAGGCGACTCCCATGCGCTGATCGCGCGCCTGCCTAGGCTGCGCCTGGTGCAGTTGCTCTCGGCAGGCGCCGAACAGTGGGTTGGCAAACTGCCGGACGGGGTGTTGCTGTCCATCTGCCGTGGGGCTCATGGCGGGTCGACGGCTGAGTGGACGTTGGCGATGTTGCTGTCGATCTACCGTGAGTTGCCGGGTTTCGAGCGGTCGCGGCTCGCCATGCAGTGGGACCAGCACTGGACGGACACGCTGCAGGGCAAGCGGATCCTCATTGTCGGGGCTGGTGACCTGGCCCGGCAACTGGTGCGAAGGCTTGAAGGTTTCGATGCCGAGGCAACCGTGGTCGGCAGTACCGCCCGCGACGGCGTGCACGGCGTGGACGAGCTGCCAAGCCTGCTGCCCGACCACGATGCGACGGTGCTGATGGTGCCGTTGACCGCGCATACCACCGGGATGGTGGACGCGAGATTCCTCGCCGCGATGCCGGACGGCGCGATCCTCGTCAACGCGGCCCGAGGGCCGGTGGTGGACACCGACGCCCTGCTCGCGGAGTTGGCCTCGGGACGGTTGCGTGCGGCACTCGATGTCACCGATCCCGAACCGCTGCCCGAAGATCATCCACTCTGGAGCGTGGAAGGGCTCTCGCTCACCCCGCACGTCGGCGGTAGCTGCACCGGTTCACAGCAGCGGGCATGGGCGGTGGCCGCCGCGGAGATCGCGCGCTTCGCCGCGGGCGACATGCCGGAGAACCTGGTGGGTGGCGAGTACTGATAGCGCTACGGTCGGTGGGTGAGTAGCGGGGAGTACAGCGGCGAGACGGATGCCACTTCGATACTGCCTAGCGGGTCGGTAGTCGAGGAGTCCGCCAACGGTAGGCCGTCATGGCACGGTGGACTGGATTTCGGGTTGCTGGTGCTGCGGCTGATCGTGGGTGGCGTGTTTCTTGCGCACGGCGCACGGCACCTGCTCGGCTGGTTCGGCGGGATGGGTATCGACCGGTTCGCCGAGTATCTTGGCGCGCTTGGCTTTGCGCACACTGGGATATTCAGCTATATCGCCGCGTGGACGGAACTCGTTGGCGGGTTCTTCTGCGTGCTTGGGCTGCTCACCCCGTTGGCCGCCGCGGGCGTGCTCGGGGTGGTCGTCAACGCCATCGTGGCGGTGAAGTGGCCACACGGTTTCTTCGCACCGGACGGCTTCGAACTGGAGGCCGTGCTGGCGGGTGCCGCATTCACACTGCTGTTCACCGGTCCAGGACGGATCGCGCTGGACAATGGCAGGCGCTGGTTCCGCTACGCACCCGCGTTCGGGTTCCTGTTCATGCTGATCTCCGCCGCCGCGATACTCGTGACCCTGCTGGTGTTCCGCCACTGAGCGCAGCGAGCGTTACTTGTCGACGTTGCGTACGGCGCCGGTGTCCGCGGAGGTCGCCATCCTGGCGTATGCCCGCAGCGCGGCGGTGACCGTACGCTGCCGCTCACGCGGCTGCCACGGCCGCTCACTCGACTCCACCTTGGCCCGACGTTCGGCTAGCACATCCGGCTCGACCCGCAGCTCCAACGTGCGCTCCCGCACGTCGATGAGAATCTCGTCGCCGTCCTCGATCAGCCCGATCGCACCGCCCGCCGCCGCCTCAGGGGAGATGTGGCCGACGGACAGGCCGGAAGTGCCTCCGGAGAACCTGCCGTCGGTAATCAGCGCGCACTTCTTACCGAGTCCGGTGCCCTTGAGGAACGATGTCGGGTGCAACATCTCCTGCATACCCGGCCCGCCCGCCGGACCCTCGTAGCGGATCACGATGACGTCTCCCGGCTTGATCTCCTTGGCGAGGATCGCCGAGACCGCCTCCTCCTGGCTTTCCATCACCCGTGCCGGGCCGGAGAACCGCCACAGCTCCGCCTCGACACCGGCCACCTTGATTACCGCACCCTGCTCTGCGATGTTGCCGCGCAGCACGGCCAGGCCGCCGTCCGCGGTGTAGGCATGCCTCACGTCGCGGATGCAGCCGTTCTCGGCGTCGGTATCCAGCGATTCCCAGCGGTTCTGCGTGGAGAACGCCTCGGTGGTGCGCTTTCCGCCGGGCGCCGCATGGAAGAGCTCGACGGCCGCCGCGCTCGCCGATTCCGCGCGAACATCCCATGTTGACAACCACTCGTTCAGCGACGGCGAGTGGACCGAGTGCACGCCGGTGCGCAGCAGCCCGCCCCGGTACAACTCGCCCAAGATCGCGGCGATACCACCGGCCCGGTGCACGTCCTCCATGTGATAGTTGGAATTCGGCGCCACCTTGGACAGGCAGGGCACTCTCCGCGAGATGTCCTCGATGTCGTGCAGCGCGAAGTCGACCTCGCCCTCCTGCGCTGCGGCAAGGATGTGCAGCACGGTGTTCGTCGAGCCGCCCATCGCCATGTCCAGTGCCATCGCGTTCTCGAATGCCTCGCGGGTGGCGATCGAGCGCGGCAGTACGGAGTCGTCGTCATCGCGGTAGTACCTGGTGGCGAGCTCGACGGCCACCGTGCCCGCGCGCAGGAACAGGTCCTTGCGTGCCGCGTGGGTCGCCAGGGTGGAACCGTTGCCAGGCAGCGCGAGGCCGAGCGCCTCGGTGAGGCAGTTCATCGAGTTCGCGGTGAACATCCCGGAGCAGGAGCCGCATGTCGGGCAGGCCGACTGTTCGACAAGGGAGAGGTCGCTGTCACTGATCGACGCGTTCGCGGACGCGGAGATGGCGGTGATCAGGTCGGTTGGCGCCTGCGCGACACCGTCGACCACCACAGCCTTGCCAGCCTCCATCGGGCCACCGGAGACGAACACGGTCGGGATGTTGAGCCGCATCGTGGCATTGAGCATGCCCGGCGTGATCTTGTCGCAGTTGGAGATGCACACCAGCGCGTCGGCACGGTGCGCATTGACCATGTACTCCACCGAGTCCGCGATGATCTCGCGGCTCGGCAGTGAGTACAGCATGCCTGCATGGCCCATCGCGATACCGTCGTCGACGGCGATGGTATGGAATTCGCGACCGACACCGCCCGCCTCGGCGACCGCGCCCGCGACGAGCTGGCCGAGATTCCGAAGGTGTACGTGCCCCGGCACGAACTGGGTGTATGAGTTGGCGATCGCCACGATCGGCTTGCCGAAATCGGAATCGGTCATGCCGGTGGCCCGCCACAACGCGCGGGCTCCCGCGGCGTTGCGGCCGTGGGTCGTGGTACGGGAGCGCAGTTCGGGCACGGTCGGCCTCCGTGAATGCGAGTAATGCTGAGGTGGCGCGGGTGACCGCTGACCGGCGAACCAGAGGTGACCAGTTCGCGGCTTACGGGTACTTCGTGAGTGCCGTCGCGAGTACCCGCGCCGGAACACCACGGTACTCGTCGCGACGGCGGCGCATCTCACGTGCCCGGTGTGATTGGTTGTTCAGGCGTGACTCAGGAGTCGGTCGCTGCGATCGGCTGTGCGGCGCCCTGCTCCTGCGCTGTGACCGGCTCCGGCTCTCCGGCGGGCTTCTCGGCGGTCGTTGCCGGGTCACTCAGACGCCCACCGCTGACCGCGGCCAGCAGCGACAGGTGGCGAGCGCGCACGGCGGGCAGTGCGAGTTCGCGCTCGCCGGTCAGTGCCACCCGTACCCAGCCACGCTCGGTCACTCGCAGGGAGACCACGTCCGACCATGCGATGTGCTTGCCGCCGAAGGCGGTGCGAGTGCACAGCTCATCCGCGTCCGCCACGGTTCTGGTGCGCAGCACCCAGTAGCCGAGGGTCAGCGGCACCAGGTAGAGGACCTGAAGGCCTGGCACCGCGAATGCGAGGGGTGTGGCGCACAGCACAAGCAGCACGGTCGGTAGCAACGCGGACGCCGGTATCCGGAAGATCATCCGATCAGGTGTCCTGCTTGCGCTGGGCTCGGAAGGTTCTGGCACGTCATCTATGGTGACGCGAAGGCCGACGGCCCCCGCAACCGGGGTGGTGCCTGCCCATCATCTGGGAGTGTCGTCCCGCACAGTTGACACCTGTCGGATGTCACGACTAGCTTGGCGGTCATGCTGTGCACGATGTTTTTCCGTTCGCACCGATGCTTGGACCCGATTGCGGCACCGATTCCGGGTCGAGTACTTCTGCGGCGCGTCGACGCCTAGGAAGCTGTTACTGCGTCGACGCGCAACCCTCGTACGACCGATAGCGGTCGGCGGGGGTTTTTTCGTGTCTAGCCGATGATCAACCCACGAGGTAGGGCAGATGAGCAGCACGACACCGCGACAGGCCGAGGCCGCGAAGCCGCGACCGGCAGCCCCCACCGGGCAGCACAACAGTGCCGCAAGGCCGGTACCCGCGCCGCCGAGCGGTGCTCCGATCCGGGTCACCGGCGCGCAGTCACTCGTGCGATCACTGGAAGCCGTCGAATGTGAGGTCGTGTTCGGGATCCCGGGAGGCGCGGTCCTTCCGGCGTACGATCCGCTGCTCGACTCGACGAAGTTGCGACACGTACTGGTGCGCCACGAGCAGGGCGCGGGCCACGCCGCCACCGGTTACGCACAGGCGACCGGGAAGGTCGGGGTGTGCATGGCCACCTCAGGCCCAGGGGCTACCAACCTGGTGACGCCGCTGGCCGACGCGAACATGGACTCGGTTCCCGTTGTCGCCATCACCGGCCAGGTGGCGCGACCGCTGATCGGCACCGACGGCTTCCAGGAAGCGGACATCTCCGGCATCACGATGCCGATCACCAAGCACAGCTTCCTCGTCACCGACCCCGCTGAGATCCCCAGGACGATCGCCGAGGCATTTCACCTGGCATCCACCGGGCGGCCGGGGCCGGTGCTCGTGGATATCCCCAAGGATGTGCTGCAGGCCACGACGTCCTTCTCCTGGCCTCCGGAGATGCGGCTGCCAGGCTACCGGCCGACCACCCGGCCGCACGGCAAGCAGGTGCGGGAGGCGGCGCACCTGATCGCCGGTTCCCGCAGGCCGGTGCTCTACGTCGGTGGCGGCGTGATCAAGGCCAGGGCGACGGAGCGGCTGCGCGAGCTGGCGGAGCTGACGGGTATCCCGGTGGTCACCACGCTGATGGCGCGCGGTGCCTTCCCCGATTCCCACCCGCAGCACCTGGGTATGCCTGGAATGCATGGTGCGGTGGCCGCGGTCGCCGCACTGCAACGCTCGGACCTGCTGCTGGCCCTTGGCACCAGGTTTGACGACAGGGTGACCGGCCAGCTCGAAACCTTCGCGCCGGACGCCAAGGTGGTGCACGCCGATATCGACCCCGCGGAGATCTCCAAGAACCGGCAGGCCGACGTGCCGATCGTCGGCGACGCCGCCGAGATACTCGGCGAGCTGGTGCAAGCGGTGCGTGCGGGCGGCGCGGCGAGTATCCCGGACCTCGCGGCATGGTGGCGGCAGTTGGACGGCTGGCGCGAGACCTTCCCGCTGGGCTATGAGTGGCCGCCCGACGGCGCGCTCTCCCCGCAGTACGTCATCGAGCGCATCGGTGCGCTGGTCGGCCCGGACGCGGTGTACGCGGCCGGGGTAGGCCAGCACCAGATGTGGGCGGCGCAGTTCATCCGCTACGAGCACCCAGGCACCTGGCTGAACTCCGGCGGGCTCGGCACGATGGGGTACGCGGTGCCCGCCGCGATGGGTGCGAAATTCGGCGTGCCCGATAAGCAGGTGTGGGCGATCGACGGCGACGGCTGCTTCCAGATGACCAATCAGGAGCTGGCGACGTGTGCCATCGAAGGCGCGCCGATCAAGGTAGCAGTGATCAACAACGGCAACCTCGGCATGGTCAGGCAGTGGCAGAGCCTCTTCTACTCGGAGCGTTACTCCAACACCGATCTCGGCACCCACAAGCACCACATCCCGGATTTCAAGCTGCTGGCTGAGGCGCTTGGCTGTGCCGGACTGCGTGCCGAGTCCAAAGAGGACGTCGATAAGGTTATCGAGCAGGCCATGGAGATCAACGATCGCCCCGTAGTGATCGATTTCGTGGTCGGCAAGGATGCCCAGGTCTGGCCGATGGTGGCATCGGGCACCGGGAACGACGAGATCATGGCCGCGCGGGGCATCCGCCCGCTGTTCGACGAGGATGATGCCTGATGTCCACACACACATTGAGCGTGCTGGTGGAGAACAAGCCCGGTGTCCTCGCCAGGGTCTCGGGGCTGTTCTCCCGGCGCGGTTTCAACATCGAATCC
>JBOHEL010000056.1:0-16355 GCA_050700995.1 Sciscionella sp.
CAGCGCCCGGTAGGACCTGTCGGCGTCTGCGTTATGGACATGGGGCCTCCACGATGTTCGGGTCCGGATATCAGCGTCGTTTGGTTAGCCGGGCGCCCAGGTCCTCGATCTTGGTGCGGGTGCGGGTGCGGGGGTCGTGGGCGAGTTGCTTGGCCCGCTCGGCGAGTTGTTTCGCTTGGGGGCTGCGCAGCAACCGGGTCACGCGGTCGGTCAGCGATGCCATGGTTGTCTCCGTTTCCGTGTGATTTGGGTGTCCTGACATCACTGAGTGTGCCTGCCGTGGGGGCGCAGGTGCTGCCACATTCTCGGCCATGTTTCGCCTGGTTTCATTGCGCAGGTTCGGCAAGATCGTCGGCTGTGTCAGGCCAGCCGAGGGCGCGGGCGCCGAGGATGGCGGTGTGCAGTGTGTAGCGCTGCGCCGGGGTGCCTGGGTGCAGCCCGGTGAGGGTGGCGATGCGCTGCAGCCGGTAGCTGACCGCGCGCACTGACAGGTGCAGCCTGCCTGCGGTGCGGGTGGTGTTGCCGCCGCTCTCCAGGTAGGCCTGCAAGGTGTCCAGCAGCGGTTTCGCGCCGCCGCGGGCCTGCCGCAGCGGGTTGAGCACGGTGTCGATGAGGTCGGTGAGGGCGGCTCGGTCGCGCAGTAGCACCTGGTAGACGAGCAGGTCCTCGGCGCGCACGATCGGCCCTGCCATCCGCAGGATCCGCGCAAGTGCCAGTGCGTCGTGGGCTTCGGTGTACGAGCGGGCGACTCCGGACGGGCCGGGGCGGGCGCGGCCGAGCGCGATCCGCGTTCCCGGTGGCGTGGTGCCGCCGGTGATCAGGATTCGCTGCAGTGCGGTGAGTGCGGCATCCAGGGCCCGCGTCGTCACTGCCGGAAGAACGATGACGAGCTGGCCGTTGCGGGTGGTGATCAGTGCTGCGGCGTCGCGCGCGCCCGACAGTGCGGCGCCGATCTCGGTCAGCATCGGACCGGCCTCGTGGAAGGGCGTCGTCGCGTCGGCGAGCAGTACGGTGTGCGCGCCGGCCAGTTGCAGGCCGTAGGACTCCGCACGCGGCAGCAGGGCTGCGGGGTCGGCGGTGCCTGCGAGCAGGTCGTCGACGAATTCACGGCGCAGAGACTCCTCGCGGCGCACCAACCCGCGTCCAGCCGCCGTGTAGCCCTCGGCGAGCGCGGCCACTGCGTCGTCGCAGGCGCGCAGCACTTGCTGCCCGGCCGCCCGGATCGCCGTCGCGTCCGGCCTGGTCACCTCCGGCAGCAGCGGCCACGCCCGCCAGGCCGCGGACAGGTAGAGATCCACCAGGGCACGTAGGGCGACACCCTGCTCGGCCGCGCGCGCCCCCAGCGCCGCGAATGCGGCGGTGGCGTGGCGGTCCCAATCGTGCCCTGGGCCTGGTGCGGCGAGCCGGTCCAGGAAGTCCCCGAGCAGCCCGGGATCTAGCCCGCCGGCATCCGCCGCCGCCGCCCGGATCACCTCGACCTGCCAATCTTGCCGAGGTTCGGCAACAGAAGACCCAAATGTTGGCCGCTTTCGTGCTGGTTGTTGCGCGTTCACTCGACCATTCTGACAAGGGAAGGCACAAGCACGTAGCGCTGGCGGGTATCTGCGGGTCACCCAGCAGCGAGACCGAGAAACACCGAGACAGGGAGGCAACCGCGCCATGGCGGTGCCGTTGTGGGTGTGGCTGGCCACCATCGCCGGGTTCGCCTTGCTGGTCGCCCTCGATGTCTGGCAGGCCAGCCGCCCGCACCCGGTCGGCATGGGTGAGGCGGCCCGCTGGTCGGGTGTCTATCTCGGGTCGGCGGTGCTGTTCGGGCTCGGCGTGTGGGTCTTCGCAGGCACCGAACCGGCGGTGGAGTTCGCCACCGGGTTCCTGGTGGAAAAGACCCTCTCGGTGGACAACCTGTTCCTCTTCGCGCTAAGCCTCTCCGCGTTCGCGGTGCCCGCCCGCCACCAATCCAAGGTGCTGCTCATCGGCATCCTCGGAGCACTGGGGATGCGGGTGGTCTTCATCATCGCAGGTGCCGAACTAGTGCAGCGCTTTTCCATCGTGTTCCTCGCTTTCGGTGCGCTACTGATCTACACCGCCATCCGCCTGCTGCGCACCCACGGTCAGCCACCCGACCTGCGCAACACCCGGATGATGCGCTGGGCGCGCCGATGTCTACCCATCGCCGAACACACCTACCCCACCAAGGACGGGGCGCTGCTGGTGCGTAGGGGCAGCCGCCTGACCGTCACCGGGCTTGGGCTTGCGGTGCTCGCGCTGCTCTCGGTGGACGTCATGTTCGCCCTCGACTCGATACCGGCGATCTTCGGCATCACCCAGAACCTCTACCTCGTGCTGGCCACCAACGCCTTCGCCCTACTCGGCCTACGGGCGCTGTACTTCCTGCTCGTCGGGCTGCTGGAGCGGCTCGTGCACCTGCACTACGGGCTGGCCGCGGTACTCGGCCTCATCGGCGTCAAGCTGACGCTGCACTACCTACATACCCTCACACCGGCGGTGCCCGAGATCCCCACCTGGCTCTCCCTCACCCTGATCGTGGCCATCTTCACCGTCGCCACGGCCACCAGCGTCCACGCCACCCGGCACACCCCGCCGGCCGCCACCGCGCCCGACCACCCAACCTCACGGAACGACTCATCTCGCTGATTGTGCCCGCTCAACTCGGACACACCGCCGGGTGCAAGCCGCCCTCGTCGCCTACCGCGGCGGACTCATCGCCTGAGCTGGCCTCAGGCCACCCTTACGCGATTGCGGCCGTGGCGTTTGGCCTGGTAGAGGGCTACATCGGCGGTTGCGAAGAGGTGGTCGAGGTTGGCTGGGCCCGCCGCGACGCCGATGCTCACCGTTGGCCGGTGCGCCGATCCGAGCGCGACCGACCAGTTGTGACCATCCACGGCCGCCCTGATGCGCTCGGCGACGGCGGGCCCAGCCGTCGGTGCCCGCCCCGCCGCGGTGTCGTCGCCGGTGATGCCGGTGAGCAGCACCACGAACTCGTCACCTGCCCAGCGGGCGACCAGATCCCCTGTGCGGGTTTCGTTGCGCAACAACTGCGCGATCTCCCGGAGTGTCGCGTCTCCCGCAGCATGCCCTGCCTTGTCGTTGACCTCCTTGAACCAGTCGACGTCCACGAGTACCAGCCACGACATGCTGCCCGCGGCGCTGGCCTGCCGTAACAGCTGCGGGGCGGTGTTCTCCAGGCCGAGCCTGTTGGTCAGCCCGGTCAGCGGGTCGCGCGCCGCGGCCTGCTGGGCCGCTACAGCGAGCCGCTGCGCCTGCACCGCGATGCGACGCTGTTCCAGCGCCTGGCCGAGACCTTCGCGCAACGTGACGTTGCCGTTCTTGATAGCCGCCAGACTGTGTCGCAGCGCGGCGGCCTCCCCGGCGTGATCGCCCAGCCGGACGCAGATCTCCGCGAGGTCCTGGGAGAAGCGCAGCACCAGCGAGCTGTCATTGATGCGCTCGGTCTCCGAAACCGCGCGGCGCATCAGTTCGCGCGCAGGCTCGAATTCCCGCTGCTCGCGGTGAATCGTGCCAAGTACCCAATTGCCCACCGCGATTGCCCAGCGGTCCCTGGTCGTTTCAGCCGCCGCGATGACCTGGTTTGCCGCCCCAGCCGCGCGTGTCAGCTCACCGAGGCCCGCGAGCGAGCGCGCGTAGGCCGCGAGCAACGCCCGGTGCATCTTGGCGTCGGTGGGCAGCGACAGCCCCTCGGCCAATGCCGTGGCCGCTTCGGCGAAGGTGGCCGCAGCCGCGGGCTCTGGGTCGTCGATCGCGCGGAAGTTCAGGCCGCCGCCGAGCCGTTGCAGGCACTGCGCGAGGACGTCCTGCTCGCCCGCCTGTCTGGCGACCGTGACCGCGACCCGGAGCAGGTCGAGCGCGCCGCTGCGGTTGCCGATCCCTTCGAGCAGGTAACCGAGCCTGGAAAGTGCCTGCGCCGCGCCCGCGCCCTCTGGCGCGGGTCCGAGGTCGGTCCAGCCCTCCGCGGCGAGTTCCAGTGCCAGCGGGATCCGGCCGAGTCGCCAGGCCAGCACCGCTCGATCGGTGAGCAGAGCAGCCCTTGCGCCGCCGGTGAGTTCGGTCGGCGGCTTGGCGAGGATCTCGTCGAACAGCGCGTTGGCCTCATCCAGCCGGCCCTGGCTCAGCAGCGACCTGGCCAGGTACTCCTGCTCCTCGGCAGAAACCCCCGCCCGGTCGTAGTGCTCTTCCACTCTCGTGTCGATGCTCCCCACCCCGCCATCGTGCTGCGTGTGCCGGCGCGTGACCAGCGGGCCACATGCATGCAGCCTCCCTGCGCACACGGGCCCCACTAACGAAGATCGGCAGGAACGGTCTCCAGCTCAACCCCTGCGGTCCGGCTGGTTCTGCGGTACTCGGAGTAGCTTTAGGCTCGCGACCATGTTGTTGACGATCCTCAACCTGGTTGGCACCGCGGCATTCGCGGCGTCGGGTGCCTTGGCCGCGGTGCGCGCGAAGCTGGACGTCTTCGGCGTGATCGTGCTAGGCCTGACAACGGCCCTTGGCGGCGGCATCATGCGGGACCTGCTAATCGGCATCACCCCGCCGACCACGTTGCGGACCTGGCCTTACCTGGCGGTGGCCGCGGCAGCCTCGCTCGTGGTCTTCTGGTTCCCGCCGCATGTGCAACGGCTGCGGCGCTTGGTGGCGCTCGCCGACGCGGTGGGGCTCGCGGTGTTCGTCACGGCGGGCACTGCGACGGCACTGTCACACGGGGTGCCGTGGTACTCCAGCTGCCTGATCGGCATGACGACCGGCATCGGCGGAGGGGCGCTGCGCGACATCCTGGTCAGGGAGATCCCTGCCGTGCTGCGTAAGGAGATCTACGCGCTCGCCGCGCTCGCGGGCGCACTCGTCGTCGTGCTCGGGCATTGGTGGATCGCCGGACCGGGTTGGGCGTTCACGATCGCGGGCTCGGTGCTGATCGTGGTGATCCGGATACTGGCGATCTGGCGCAAGTGGAACGCGCCGGTGCCGAAACGGGCGCTGTGAGGCCTCTCAGGCGTATCTCAGGCCGAAGCGCGAGGATAGGGCCATGCGCATCCTGGTAGTCGACGATGATCGGGCGGTTCGGGAGTCGCTGCGGCGCTCACTGCAGTTCAACGGTTACACCGTCGATCTCGCCACCGACGGGCAGCACGCGCTGGATGCCGTCGTCGCCCAGCGGCCGGACGCGATGGTGCTCGACGTGATGATGCCGAGGCTCGACGGTCTTGAGGTGTGCAGGCGGCTGCGTAGCACCGGCGACGATCTACCCATCTTGGTGCTCACCGCGCGTGACGCGGTGTCCGATCGGGTGGCGGGACTGGACGCCGGGGCCGACGACTACCTGCCGAAGCCGTTCGCACTTGAGGAGTTGCTCGCGAGGTTGCGGGCGCTGCTGCGGCGGTCGGCAGGCGAGGGGGACGGAAGCTCGCAGGATTCCGAGGTGCTGCGGTTCGCCGACCTCGACCTCGACACCGGTACCAGGGAAGTGCGCAGGGGCGAGCGGGCGATCAGCCTGACGCGCACCGAGTTCGCACTGCTCGAACTGTTCCTTTCCTTCCCGAAGAAGGTGCTCAGCCGCAGCCGCATCCTGGAGGACGTCTGGGGCTACGACTTCCCGACATCGGGTAACGCGCTGGAGGTCTACGTCGGCTACCTGCGGCGCAAGACCGAAGCCGATGGCGAGCACCGGCTGATCCACACGGTGCGCGGCGTCGGTTACGTGTTGCGGGAAACGCCACCGTGACCGTCACCGCCACGCCCGCTGCGGATGTGGTCGATCATGCGAAGAGGATCTCGTTGCGCACCAGGGTCGCCTGGTTGGCGGCGGCGTGCGTCGCGGTGTCGCTCGCGTTGGTCTCACTCGGCGGGTACGTGACGGTGAGCAACAGCCTCTACTCGCAGCTCGACGACACGCTCCAGAATCGTGCCGTCTCCGCGCTGCGCAGCCCGGTGGTGCACACCCAGTTGCAGCAGATACCAGGGGCGTTCCTGTCCGCGACGGATGTCCGCATCGGGTTGCTTTCCGCGAGCGGAGATATGAGATATCCGGAGAACGGCAGCCCGCCGCCCGCAGGCCGCAGGGAGCTGGCCGTGGCACGCGGCACGCTCGCCAGCTCACTGCGCACCGACCAAGGCACGGACAGCAGGGTTGTCGCGCTGCCAGCCGGGCCAGGGCAGGCGATGGTGCTGGCGCAGCCTCTTGCGCCGACCGAGCACACGCTGCACCGGCTGGCATTGGTGCTGATCGTGGTCTCCGGTGCGGGAGTAGTGGTGGCGGGCCTGCTGGGCACCGCGGTGGCCCAAGGCGGCCTGCGGCCGGTGCTGCGGTTGACACATGCCGCGGAGCACATCGCCAGGACCAGGGAGCTGCGACCGATACCGGTGTCCGGTGACGACGAGCTGGCACGCCTGACACAGAGCTTCAACTCCATGCTGGCCGCGCTCGCGGAGTCCCAGGCCAGCCAGCGGCAGCTCGTCGCCGACGCCGGTCACGAGCTGCGCACACCGCTGACGTCATTGCGTACCAATATTGAACTGCTACTGGCATCGGAGAAGCCGGGCGCTCCCGAACTGTCCGAACTGGACCGCTCGGAGATTTACGTCGACGTCCGCTCCCAACTCGACGAGCTGACCACGCTGATCGGCGACCTCGTTGAGCTGGCGAGGGAGGACCCGCCGCAGCAGGTGCGTGAGCAGATCGAGCTCACCGATGTGCTGGAGCGGGCGCTTGACCGCGCCAGGCGCCGCGCCACGAACGTTGATTTCGTGGTGTCGGTGCAGCCGTGGTCGATGCGAGGCGATGCTTCGGCGCTGGAGCGGGCGGTGCTCAATCTGCTTGACAACGCTGTCAAGTTCAGCCCAGACGGCGGGCAGGTGAGCGTGACATTGCGTTCCCTTGGCGACGGTTCCGCCGCGCTGGAGGTGGCGGATTCCGGTCGCGGCATCGCGGAGCCGGACCTGCCAAGGGTGTTCGACAGGTTCTACCGCTCGTCGGAAGCGAGGACGCTGCCTGGTTCCGGCCTGGGGCTGGCGATCGTGAAGCAGGTGGCCGAGCGCCACGGCGGCGCGGCCTATGCCGGAAGCTCGCCGTCGGGTGGTGCTCTGCTGACCATGAGGTTGCCTGGCGGTCCCGGTGGATAGCGCGCTCAATGTTTGATTGTGTAGAATGTTGTTGTATTCGTTTGGCCGGGGACGGGAGGCGCGGTGCTGGCACGGCAACGGCAGGCTGTCATCCTGGACGAGGTGCAGCGCACCGGCGCGGCCAGGGTCGCTGACCTGGTTGTCAGGCTAGGCGTATCGGATATGACGATCCGCCGCGACCTCGACGTGCTGGCCGGTCGCGGGCTGGTCGAGAAAGTCTATGGGGGTGCTACCGCGATCGGCGGCAGGAGTACCGAGGAACCGGGCTTCGAGGCGAAGTCGGTGCGCCAGCTCGGTGAGAAGCAGGCCGTGGCTGCCGCAGCCGCGCAGCGGGTCCGGCCAGGCACCGCTATCGGGCTCTCGGCGGGTACTACCACGTTCACCTTCGCGCGCTTCCTTGCCGACGTGCCGAATCTGACGGTGGTGACCAACTCGATCAGGGTGGCGGATGTGCTGTCGTCTCCGCCGAGGGCGGACCGCACCGTGGTGCTCACCGGAGGCGTGCGCACCCCTTCGGATGCGCTGGTCGGCCCGGTCGCCGTGCACACCGTCGCCACGCTGCACCTTGACGTCGTCTTCCTCGGAGTGCATGGGATCGCCGCGGATGCGGGCCTGACCACGCCCAACCTGAACGAAGGGGAGACCGATCGGGCGCTGCTGGCGGCCGCGGCGCGCAATGTGGTACTCGCCGATCACACGAAGTGGAACACCGTGGGCATCTGCACCATCGCGGGCCTCGACGAGATCGACACGGTGATCACCGATGACGGCTTGCCGGAGTCCGCGAGGAAGGTGCTTGCCGATCGGGTCGGCGAACTCGTCGTGGCGTCCACCGGCGAGCATGGGGATGTGCGGGAATGAGGCGGACATCGCGGCGGCTCGCCGACGGCAGGGAGATCATCTATTTCGACGACGGTCCCGATGTGGTCGACCGCACGGCCGTGGACACCAGGGATCTTCCCGAGCAGGCGCCATACTCGGAGATCCGTCGCGATCCCCTGACCGGGGAATGGGTCGCGATGGCCGCGCACCGGCAGAGCCGGACCTACAAGCCGCCCGCCGATCTGTGCCCGCTGTGTCCCAGCAGTCCCGGCCGCCCGACCGAGGTGCCGGAGCCCAGCTACGACGTAGTGGTGTTCGAGAACCGGTTCCCTTCGTTCGCACAGGCGGTTCCCGACCTTCCGTCCACTGTGGACGGTATGCCGATGGTGCCGAGGAGGCCCGGGAAGGGACGCTGTGAGGTGGTCTGCTTCACCCCCGAGCACGCGCAGTCCTTCGGGCAGCTGCGCGAGTCGAGGGTGCGCACCGTGGTCGATGTGTGGGCCGAGCGGACCACCGCCCTCGGCGCGCTGCCGGGCGTGCGACAGGTGTTCCCCTTCGAGAACCGAGGCGAGGAGATCGGGGTCACCCTGAGCCACCCGCACGGACAGATCTACGGCTACCCATTCGTGACCCCGAAGACCGCGGCGCTGTTGCGCACCGCCGGCGATTACCAGCAGCGCTACTCCCGCCCGCTGATGGGTGACATCCTCGCGGCGGAACGCGCATCCGGCCGCAGGGTGATCGCCAGTTCAGAGCATTGGACGGCCTTCGTGCCTTCTGCTGCTAGGTGGCCGGTCGAGGTCCACGTGGTGCCGCACCGTCAGGTGCCGGATCTGCCTGCGTTGAGCTCCGAGGAGCGCGACGATTTCGCGACCCTCTACCTGCGGGTGCTTCATGCGGCCGACGCGCTCTACGGCAAGCCGCTGCCCTACATCGCTGGGTGGCATCAAGCGCCGGCCGCCGAGGGCAGGGAGTTGTCGTGGCTGCATCTCGAACTGTTCTCGGTTCTTCGCACGGCGGACAAGCTGAAGTATCTTGCTGGTTCAGAGTCCGGCATGGCGGTCTGGATCAACGACGTCACGCCGGAGCGGATCGCTGACCGGCTGCGGGCGGCCGGGGAGGGCGCGGGTTAGGGGCATGGGCGATGAGCAGTCGGAGTCGAGGTCCCGAGCGGGGCTGGTCTTCGGGTTCGTGCTGCTTGCCTTGATCGCGGGAGGCGCCGCAGGTGCGTTCGGTGGTTACCTGGCCGCTCGTCAACAGGGCGCGCAGGCGCAGGCCCCTGCGCGGCTCTCCAGTGTGCCAGACGCGCTGAACGCCGCGCCGCCGCAGCGCCAGACCAAGCCGCCACCCTCGGGTTCGGTGGCGGCGGTAGCGGCTCAGCTGCTCCCGGAGGTGGTGGAGTTGCGCTACCAGGTCGTTGGCGGTGAGTTATCGGGTTCTGGCGTGGTGATCAGCTCCGACGGTGCGATCCTGACCAACAACCATGTGGTGGCGAAAGCCGCGAATGGTGCGGCAGACGTGCAGGCGGTGTTCCACGACGGCAGGGTCGCCCCGGTGCGGATAATCGGGCGGGACCCGACGTCTGACCTCGCGGTGGTGAAGGCGGAGGGGGTGAGCGGCTTGCGCAGCGCCGAGTTCGGCAGGTCGGATGATCTGCGTGTCGGGCAGCAGGTGGTTGCGGTCGGTTCTCCGTATGAGTTGGCAGGCACCGTGACGGCTGGGGTTGTCAGCGCATTGCATCGGGCGATTCGCGCGGGCGGTGCGAACGGCGATCAGGCGACGGTGATGGATGCGATCCAGACGGATGCGCCGATCAACCACGGTAACTCGGGTGGGCCGCTGGTGAACATGGCGGGTCAGGTCGTCGGCATCAATTCGGCGATTTACAGCCCGAGCGCGGTCAGTGGTGATTCCGGCAGTGTGGGTATCGGTTTCGCGATTCCGGTCGATCAGGCGAAGCGGATCGGCAAGGAGTTGGCGGCGACCGGCAAGGCGGTGCAGACGACGCTCGGGGTGGGTGTCGCGGGCAGCGAGCGGGGCGCCGGTGCGCTGATCGTTTCGGTGACGCCGGGTGGGCCCGCGAGCAAGGGCGGCCTGACGGCGGGGCAGGTGGTCGTCGCGGCGGACGGGCGGCTGATCGGCTCGTCCGACGCGCTGGTCGCCGCCGTACACGCGGCCGCGCCTGGGCACCGGATGACGCTGGCACTCGACGGCGGGAAGACACTGCACGTCACGCTCGGTGGGCGGCCCGTCGGCGGTCCGTGAGGCGCGTGCCGGGATTGGCGAGCGCGGCTACTGCGCCACGGGCCGGAAGGATGGCGCGACCTGCTCGAAGAGTTTGGTGTGGCCGCTGTCTTCCTGATCGGTCGGTACGGTCACCGACACCACCCAGAGGTCGTCGCCGTAGGGGAACAGGTCGGCGAAGGTGGTCCTGCCGAGGTCGGTGGCGCCGCTGCCCTTTTTCGCGTTTTCTACGGTTCGGTACATCGTCTGATAGGAGGGTTCGCGACTGTTCGCTCCCGGCAGGCTCGGGGTGCTGTGGAACTGCTGCACGGTCAGGTCGCCCCTTGGCCAGGTTTTGCGCAACACGGACTGATACTCCCGGATATTCGCGTGCCGGTAGAAGTTCGGCAACCACTGGACCGCTATTTCCTGCTGACCGTCCGGTGAGACGTAATGCACGATCGTGCCTGGGATGGAGCCCGCGAAGCGCCGTTGCTCGGTGAAGGACACCCAGCCGCGCGGAACCTTGACCTGGTACTGCCCGCCCTGGGCGCCGGTGAGCGTCGCGGCGTTTCCGGAAATTGTCTCCATCGGCCCGAGCGTGTTCGTTGGGGGCGGGCTGATGGTGGTCTCCGCCTGCGGCGGCGGTGTCAGCGGCCTGCCTGCCAGCACCCGGGAGGCGGCGAACCCACCGCCTGCCGCCAGCGCGAACAGCACCACTGAGGTGATTATCAGTAGCGCGCGAGCCAACCGGCGGCGCGCCTTCGGCTTGCGCCTGGGGGCCGTCGAGGGGAGGAACGGCAGCGGGCCAGGATCGGACGACAGCGGCGCGTCCTGCTTCGGCTGTGGTGGGTGGCTGGGCCGAGCCGGTGGCGTGGACGGCACGGGTGGTGGTGCAGCCTGCTGGGCTAGGGCGGCGGCGGCAAGGTCGGCGGGATCGAAAACGACCGCGTCCGGTTCCGGCAGCAGCCAGTAGACGAGTTGCCGTGCTTCGGCGAGGGAGATGCGTTTCCCGGGGTCCTTGCGCATCAGGCCCGAGATCAGCGGCTGCAGCGGACCCGCCGTGGTGGCGACAGGCACCTCGCCGTGGACCACTTCCTGCAGGGTCGCGAGCACCTCGCCGTTCATGTCGTACGGCGGGTATCCCTCGACCGCGGCGAAGAGCGTCGCGCCGAGGCTCCACAGGTCCGCCGAGGGGGTCGCGGTTTGGCCTGCGGCGATCTCCGGTGCGATGAACGCCGGCGAGCCGAGGATGATGCCGGTATGCGTCATCGTCGAGTCGGAGACGTTGCGCGCGATGCCGAAGTCGGTGAGCTTGACCTCGCCGTGCTCGCCGACTAGTACGTTGCCCGGCTTGACGTCGCGGTGGGTGATACCGGCCCGGTGTGCGGCGGCCAGCGCGGCCGCCATCGCGTCCGCGACCGAGGCGGCCTGGGTGCCCTCCAGCTTGCCGCGCGTGTCGAGCAGCGCAGAAAGGCTGCATCCGGAGATCAACTCCATGACCACGAACGGTGCCGAGCCGACTTGTGCGACGTCATAGACGGTGATGACGTTGGGATGGGACAGTGCCGCGATCGCCCGCGCCTCGCGAAGTGTGCGCTCCCGCAGTGCCGCGGTCTCCTCTTCCGGCATGCCGGAAGGCAACCGCACCTCCTTGACCGCGACCGGCCGGTGCAGCACCTCGTCGTACGCTGACCACACCGCGCCCATCGACCCGCTGCCCAGCGCGGCGCGCAGCCGATAGCGCCCGCCGATAAGCCGTTCGGTCGGCGGCGGCCGCCCCGTCGGAGGTGTCACGCTCCCATTGTGACCGAAGGCCGTGTCCGGCCACTGCATCGGTTAGGCGATCAGACTCACATGGCGGCGGCGCGAATCATCGTTAACATCAGCTGGCATGACATTCCCATCGGGGCGGCCGCCGGACGAGTTGACGCTTGCTGCCGAGTTCGACGAGCCCACCCGCGAGCAATGGCGCAGGCTGGTGCTCGGCGTGTTGACCAAATCGGGGGCCGCCCCTGACGACGAGTCGGCCCCTGAACTGGCGCTCGCCACCACGACCTACGACGGCATCACGGTCCGGCCGCTGTATACCGCGGACGGTGCCGAGGGCAACGTGGACGCGGTCGGTTTCCCAGGAACGCAGCCGTTCGTGCGTGGCGGTCGTCCAGAGGGCGGGGTACTCACCGGCTGGGACATCCGGACGCGGCACGCGAATCCAGGCCCGAAGGCCACCAACGACGCGATACTCGCCGACCTGAGCAACGGCGCCACCTCGCTGTGGCTCGTCGTCGGCGAATCCGGGATACCGGCGGATCAGCTTGATGTGGCGCTCGACGGGGTGCTGCTGGATCTGGCGCCGGTCGTGCTCGACGCCGGTGCGGACTACCCGGCGGCGGCGGAGCGGCTGCTCGCCCTCGCCGCCGTCCAAGGGGTGCCCGCAGGCGAGCTGCACGGAAACTTGGGGGCCGATCCGCTTGCGCTGCTGGCCCGGACGGGGACCGAGCACGATATCGCCGAGGCCGCGGCCCTGTCCGCGAAGTACGGCAAGACGTATCCAGCGCTGCGCACGATCGCGGTCGACGCGACGGCGTATCACGATGCTGGCGGCTCGGATTCCGAGGAGCTGGGTGCCTCCATCGCCTCCGGCGTCACCTACCTGCGTGCGCTGACCGATGCCGGGCTGCCGTTCGAGCGGGCGGCCGCGCAGTTGGAGTTCCGGTATGCCGCCAGTGCCGACCAGTTCCTCACCATCGCAAAGCTGCGCGCCGCCCGCCGGTTGTGGGCGCGGGTGACCGAGGTCTGCGGCACCGCGCTGCCGCAACAACAGCACGCGGTGACCTCCTCGGCGATGATGACCGCACGGGACCCGTGGGTGAACATGCTGCGCACCACGGTCGCCTGCTTCGCAGCGGGTGTCGGTGGCGCGGAGGCGGTGACGGTGCGCCCGTTCGACGAGGCGCTCGGGTTGCCGGACGGGCTGGCGCGGCGCATCGCCCGCAACACCAGCTCGATACTGCTTGAGGAGTCGAAGCTCGCAGGCGTCATCGACCCTGCCGGTGGCTCCTGGTATGTGGAGCGGCTGACGGCAGATCTGGCTCGCGCGGCCTGGGGGTTCTTCACCGAGATCGAGGCTGCGGGCGGGATGGCCGAGGCGCTGGGATCCGGGATGGTCGCCGATCGGGTCGGTGGTACCTGGCAGGCGCGCAGGGAGAACATCGCGCGGCGCCACGATCCGATCACCGGCGTCACGGAGTTCCCGAACCTGGCCGAGCAGCTACCGCAGCGCGCCCCGGCGCCACATCAGGTCGGGGGTGGGCTCCCTGTGGTGCGGTACGCGCAGGCCTTCGAGCGGCTGCGTGCCCGCTCGGATGCTCATCTCGCGGCTACGGGTGAGCGCCCGAAGATCTTTCTCGCCACGCTGGGGCCGGTTGCGACACACACCGCGCGGGCGGCCTTCGCGACGAACGCCTTCGGTGCCGGCGGCATCGCGGCTGAGAACCCCGGCGCGGTCGTGGACGCGGTGGCGGCCTTCCAGCGCAGCGGCGCCACCATCGCCTGCCTGGCGGGCACCGACTCCGCCTACGCCGAGCACGCAGAGCAGTTGGCGGCCGCGCTGAAGCAGGTGGGCGCCCACCGGGTACTGCTGGCAGGCAAGTCTGCGGCCGACCTGTCCAACGTAGACACCTACCTCGATACCGGCTGCGACGTGCTGGCGATCATGACCGACGCCCTCGACGCCCTGGGGGTGAGCTGAAAGTGGCTCTTGTGCACAAGAGCGTGCTGAAAGTGGCTTTCATTCCCCACTTTGGAACAAGAGCCACTTTCAGCACAATTACCGGAGGGACACCATGAGCATCCCGAACTTCGCCGGTATCGAGCTCGGCGAGCCACCGCCCGGTGACGGCGCGACATGGCGGGCAAAGGTCGCGGAGGCCACCGGCAAGGATGTCGACGCGCTGAGCTGGGAGACCCCGGAAGGCATCGACATCAAGGCGGTGTACACCGAACGGGACCGCGACGGCCTCGACTTCCTCGACACCTACCCGGGAATCGCGCCGTACCTGCGCGGACCGTACCCGACGATGTACGTCAACCAGCCGTGGACGATCAGGCAGTACGCCGGCTTCTCCACCGCGGAGGAATCCAACGCTTTTTACCGCCGCAACCTCGCCGCGGGCCAGAAGGGGCTCTCGGTGGCGTTCGACCTCGCCACGCATCGGGGCTACGACTCCGACCACCCAAGGGTCGGCGGCGATGTCGGTATGGCAGGCGTCGCCATCGATTCCATCTACGACATGCGCCAGCTGTTCGACGGGATACCGCTTGACAAGATGAGCGTGTCCATGACGATGAACGGTGCCGTGCTGCCGGTCATGGCGCTCTACGTGGTGGCCGCCGAGGAGCAAGGTGTGGCGCCGGAGAAGCTGGCCGGGACCATCCAGAACGACATCCTCAAAGAATTCATGGTCCGCAACACCTACATCTACCCGCCGCAGCCTTCGATGCGGATCATCTCCGACATCTTCTCCTACACCTCGCAGCGGATGCCGAAGTTCAACTCGATCTCCATCTCCGGCTACCACATGCAGGAGGCCGGAGCCACCGCCGACCTTGAGCTGGCGTACACCCTCGCAGACGGTGTGGAGTACCTGCGTGCCGGGCGCGACGCGGGTCTCGACGTCGACAGGTTCGCGCCGCGGCTGTCCTTCTTCTGGGCGATAGGCATGAACTTCTTCATGGAGGTTGCCAAGCTGCGCGCGGCAAGGCTGCTGTGGGCGAAGCTGGTCAAGCAGTTCGAACCGAGCAACGCCAAGTCGTTGAGCCTGCGTACGCATTCGCAGACCTCCGGCTGGTCGCTGACCGCCCAGGACGTCTACAACAACGTGACGCGCACCTGTGTCGAGGCGATGGCCGCCACCCAGGGGCACACCCAGTCGCTGCACACCAACGCGCTCGATGAGGCGCTCGCGCTGCCGACCGACTTCTCCGCCCGTATCGCCCGCAACACGCAACTGTTGCTACAGCAGGAATCCGGCACCAGCAGGGTGATCGATCCGTGGGGCGGCAGCGCTTTCGTCGAACGGCTCACTTACGACCTCGCCCGCAAGGCGTGGGCGCACATCGAGGAGGTCGAGTCGGCGGGCGGCATGGCGCGGGCGATCGACGCCGGCATCCCGAAGCTGCGCATCGAGGAAGCCGCGGCCAGGACGCAGGCGCGCATCGATTCGGGGCGGCAGCCTGTGATCGGGGTGAACAAGTACCGGGTGGACGAGGACGAAATGGTCGAGGTCCGCAAGGTGGACAACGCGGGCGTTCGGTCCGAGCAGCTGGACAAGCTGCGGCGGCTGCGCGAGGAACGCGACGAGCAGCTGACCCAGGACGCGCTGCGCAGGCTGACGGGGGCCGCGGAGGTTACCGGTTCCTCCAGCATGGATCACAACCTGATGGCGCTGGCCGTTGACGCGGCGCGGGCGAAGGCCACGGTCGGGGAGATCTCGGACGCGCTGGAGAAGGTGTGGGGCAGGCACTCCGGGCAGATCCGTACCATCTCCGGGGTGTACCGCGACGAGGTCGGCGAATCATCCACTGTGGACACCGCGCGCCAGATCGTGGCCGAGTTCGCCGAGGCCGAGGGGCGCCAGCCGCGGATACTGGTTGCCAAGATGGGCCAGGACGGTCATGACAGGGGGCAGAAGGTGATCGCGACCGCATTCGCCGACCTCGGATTCGACGTGGATGTCGGCCCGCTGTTCCAGACCCCTGCGGAGGTGGCGCGCCAAGCTGTGGAGGCCGATGTACACATCATCGGGGTGAACTCGCTGGCGGCCGGTCACCTCACGCTGGTGCCGGCATTGCGCGAAGAACTCGCGGAACTGGGGAGGGAGGACGTCATGGTCGTGGTCGGCGGTGTCATCCCGCCGCAGGACTTCGAAGTGCTGCGGGAGGCCGGTGCCGCCGCGATCTTCCCGCCCGGCACCGTGATCGCGGACGCCGCGGTCGACTTGCTGCGGCAGTTGGCCGCGCAGCACGGACACTGAGGCGTGAGCCCGTTGCCCGTCGAGGTGAGCGCGCAGGACGTGTTGGCAGGCAAGCGCGGGCCGCTGTCCAGGGCGATCACGCTGGTGGAATCGACGCGGGCCGCTCACAAGGAGCAGGCA
>JBOHEL010000057.1:0-16338 GCA_050700995.1 Sciscionella sp.
GACCGCGACCGCGCACCGGACAAGGGGGTTGAGTAGCAGCGGTACAGCCGTTAGCGCTAAGCGACTATCCGCAGGTCAGCGGCTTGATATTCGAAGCTATGTTTACGGCCTGGGCTTAGCTGACGGCTGGTTCGGTCGCCGCCGTGTGCTGGTCGTGGTCGCGCAGCATGCGCATGACGGTGGCCGGGGAGGGGTGCTGGCCTTTTTTCTTGCCGGTGGCGATGACCAGGTTGGCGGCGATGTCGCGCAGGCTCATGTTCTGTTGGTCGCGTAGGTGCAGGGCGTGGGAGAACATGGCCGGGTCGGTGACGGGGGCGCCGCCGATGTTCTTGCCTCGTGTGCGGGCGGATTCGTGGCCTTCGAGGGTGCGGTCGCGGATGTATTCGCGCTCCATGCCGGAGAGAGCGGCCAGCACGGTGAACACGACCCCGGATGGGTCGTGTTGTCCTTGGAGTTCGCCGGTGAGGAATTGCAGGCCGATGTCGGCGGCGCGGAACTGTTCGGCGAGGGTGGCCAGCTCGATGCCGCGGCCGAGGCGTTTGTGTTCGTGGACCACGAGGGTGACCCCGATTCCGGAGGCGCGGAACTCTTGGGCCAGGGCGACGGCCTTGTCCAGTTCGGGGCGGCGCAGAGCGCGGGTGGAGATCTTCTCGGAGAACACCCGGGTGACCCCGGCGCTCTTGAGCGAGTCGAGCTGGGCATCAAGGGACTGGCGAACTGTCGAGGCACGGGCGTAGCCGATCCGTGCGTGCCCGGCCGGCTGGGCGTCGGCCGCCACCGGTCGGGGCAGCTCGGTCCAGACCGTGCCTGGTTTACGCAAGGGCGGGGTTGCGACGGCGAGCACTTTGGTCAGCGAGGGCACGAGCCGGAACCGGGCGGTGTGGTATTGGACGGCCACCTTGCCCTTGCCGGTGCGGCAGGGCGACCCGGCCGGGGCGGCGCAGCTCGACATCGGGCAGTCGTGGGCCTCCACGGCCAGGAAATCGTCCTCGTTCACCCCGAGATCGTTTCATGGGGTGTTTCACACGTCCAGTCGTATGCACCGTCCTATGAAACAGTGTTCCTGCTAGACGGCGTCCGCCGATCTTCATGTTTCATAGGTGGTCGCCTATGAAACACCGGCGGCCGGGTCGGATCCAGTCGGCCTTTCGGGGGCAGGGAGGAAACGACCAGGCCCCCACGCACGAGCCGGCTGACTGCCTCCCTGGCGGCATGAGCCTCGGGGGCGGTGAGGATGGCGATTACCTTGATGGCCCGCCGCCCGAGCTGCGCGGGCGCAGTGTCGTCAGCCCCGCACTGCCGCAGGGGCCATCGAGGTCAGGCGCTACTTCCTGGAGGGTGCCGAAAGTGGGACGGGGTGCTGTCGGACAGCGGTGGCCATGCACTGTCGGGATGAAGCGTGACGGTACGGTCGTAGAGCGTTTGCTCTGATTCCTGGTGCGCTGGATCTGGCACGCAGGCATCTACCGGGCACACCGCTTGACAGGCGAAGTGGTCGTAGAAACCGACGCATTCGCTGCACTGGGCGGGGTTGATGACGTAGATCTCGCCGCCGCCGGTGATGGCCTCGTTGGGGCACTCTGGTTCACATGCGCCGCAGTTGATGCAGTCCTCGGTGATGTGAGCGGCCATCAGGAGTTCACCCCGATCCGGCGGGAGCGGTACTGGCGTGCGAGAGCGGTATGCATGCGCGCCACGGCGGCGCGGTCGGGCGCGTGATAGGCGCGCGCGTCGCGGGCGTGGTCGTCGAGCATCTGCTTGCCGACCAGCGCTTTCTTGTCCAGGTCTGTGCCGCACGCGGTGAACAGCTCCCGGTAGCGGGCTTGGTACTCCCGGCGGCTCTTCTTCTGGCCGGGGGCCGCGGCCGCAGGTAGTCCGAGACCTGCGGCACCGGCCGCGACAAGGCCGCCGACCATGAGCCGAAGCACATGGCGGCGCGTTGGTTCGGTGTTCATACGCGTTAGCGTGGGCCCAGCCGGTCAGTGATCAGAAGCGGAGGCACTCGATCGTGTGCGACTGTCGGCTCATCTGGGTACCTGCACCACGGTGATGGCGCTGCTGGACCTCTGACCGGTATCGACGACCCAACGGCGGTAGACGGTCGCCGTCGCGTTCAAGCGCGATGCACCCTCTTAGAACTCAGATCGAGGGGATCTCGTACAGGCGTTCAGGAAGCCGCCGCCGAACACGCCAGCGGACTAGCGGAGACGAGCCTGCGCGCACTGGCCGACCGGTACTGGTGTGCCGCACGCAAGTTTGCCACCACGACGACGCCGTCACCCTGTTCTGACCGCCCCCGGGGTGGCGGGTTGATCACCAGGCAGGGACTGGCAAGGCCGCCGATGTCGGTGGCTATTCGCTTGCTCGATGGGGGGCGAGTGGTGATGCTGGCTTCGGCTCAGCTATCCGCCGGGGCCGTTGACCGCGACGGTGGGACCGGCGCCGCCACCGGGTTTTAGGCAGGTATCGGCTGGGTCGACTAGACGGGTTCGACGTACTGGACCAGCAGGGACGGAAGGCCGGCAAATATGACGAGCACCGATCAACCGACGACCCATACACGCACTGGACCGGGGCCTGTCGCCCGGTGGCTCGCGCTCGGGGTCCTGGTGCTCGCGGTGCTGCTGGTCACCCTCGATGTGACCGTGCTCGTGGTGGCAACCCCCCACCTGAGCGAGGACCTGGCACCTTCAGGCACCCAGTTGCTGTGGATCGGTGATGTCTACTCCTTCGTCATCGCCGGTCTTTTGGTGTCCATGGGCAGCCTCGGTGACCGCATCGGCCGCAAGAAACTCCTGCTGATCGGTGCGGTGGCGTTCGGTGCGGCTTCGGTGCTCTGCGCGTACGCGCAGAACCCGGAAATGCTGATCGCGGCCCGCGCACTGCTCGGTGTCGCGGGCGCGACCCTGATGCCCTCCACGCTCGCGCTGATCGCCAATATCTTCCCCGACCCCCGCCAACGCAGCCTGGCCATCGGTATCTGGGGTGCTGCCGCGTCGGCCGGCGAAGCGGTCGGCCCGCTGGTGGGCGGGCTGCTGCTCGAACACTTCTGGTGGGGTTCGGTGTTCCTGATCAACGTGCCGGTCGCGGTGGTGCTCGTCGCCGCTGGTATCTGGTTGCTGCCCGAGTCGCGCGACCCGAACCCTGGCCCGTGGGATCTGCCCAGTGTCGGGCTCTCGTTGGTGGGCATGGTCGCGGTTGTGTACGCGGTGAAAGGGATCGCGGTCCACGGTGTCAGCGGGGACGTCGTGGCAGCAGCGGCCCTCGGTGTGGCGGGATTGTTCTGGTTCGGGAGGCGGCAACTGAGGTTGGCATCGCCATTGCTCGACATGCGCCTGTTCGCTCACCGGGGTTTCTCCGGCTCAGTCGCGGCCAACCTGGTGACCATTCTCGGTTTGACCGGCCTCGTGTTCTTCCTGTCCCAGTTCCTGCAACTGGTGCAGGACCGCTCGCCGTTGCAGGCGGGCATGTTCTCCGTGCCGACCGCGGTGGGTGCGGTGGGTGCGGGCCTGGTTGCCGGTGTCGTGGCGCGGCGGACCTCGGTGCGTGTCGCGGTCTGCGGCGGCCTGGTCGCGGTCGGCCTCGCCCTGGCGGGGTGTTCGGCGATCACCGCGAACACCAGCTTTGTCGTCCTGGCCATGGCGCTGTTCATCGCCGGGCTCGGTTCGGGCCTGACGTTCGCGGTCACCGTCGATGCGATTCTGTCCACGGTTCCCAAGGATCAGGCCGGTGCGGCGTCCGCGGTCGCCGAGACCGGGTACGAACTGGGCGCCGCGCTGGGGATCGCCGTGCTCGGCTCCATCGTGACCGGCATCTACCGCGGCTACACGACCCCGGCCGACATCCCCGCGACCGTCGCCGACACCGCGCACGACTCCCTCGGCAGCGCCATTGAGGCCGCAGGGAAGCTCCCGACAGACCAGGGGGCGTCGCTGCTGAGCGTGGCACGGGACGCTTTCACCCACGGCTTCCAGGTCGCTACCGGCGTCGGGTCCGCGATACTGCTGGCCACGGCCGTCGCCGCGTGGTTCCTGCTACGCGGGCAGATGCTGGAAGACTCCTGCACCGAACACCCGTGATCGTGCGGACGGGTTCGCGCGAACTCGAAGAACTGGACGACTGGGCCGAACACCTCGCCTGAGTAACCAGCGGCCATTCAGCGCTGCAAAGCCCGGACCAGGAGCGGTATTGGTGAGCGTGCCGTTCACCGTCCCCGCCGCCACGCAATGATCATTCGGTGTCGATCTCCTGGGTGCTTGCCGGGTTACGCAGCGGGCGTAGGCCCCGTGCGGGTTGGGAGGCGATGATCGCGTACCTGCCCAGGACGTTGACATGCTTGTCCTTCAAGGGTGAGAGCCGGGCCTTGTCCGCGTCGGCGATCACATGCCCGGCCGCCTCCAGTTCGGCCACCGCGGCATCCAGATACCGGGCCGTCCACAGCACAACCGCGTTCAAGACCAGCCCGAGACTCGCCAACTGGTCCTCCTGACCCTCTCGATAGGCCTGCACGATCTGACCGCGTTTGCCGTGGCAGATCGCCCGCGCCAGCCGATGACGGGACTCCTGCACCGTGAGCTGCCGGTTCATCCGCCGCCGGTAGGTGTCATCCACCGGATCACACAACGCCAGCAGGTGCATCGTCTTGTCCAGGCGCCCGTACTCGGCGAACGCCTGCCCCAGCGGGGAGAGCCTGCCCTCGCGGCCAAACACGCGCAGCAGGTCGTAGGCACGGACCTGGTTGGTGATCAGCGACCCGGCCACCCGCAGCATGTCCGGCCACTGCTTGATCACCCGCTCCAGGTTGATCTTATTGCGGGCGATCGCGTTCAGCGGCCCGTAGTCGGCCGCCTTCCTGGCTGGCTGTTCGGGCTGGACAGGCATCTCCGCCCGCCAGAACCGTTGGTCGGACAAATCCCGCAAGCGCGGGGAGAACCGATAACCCAGCATCTTGAACAACCCGAACACCATGTCCGAATACGAGGCGTGATCGGTCGCGACCATCTCCGGTTTCACCCCGCCATCGAGATTGAGCAGTGTGTCCAGGATGAACAGGCTGTCGCGCGGCGTACCGGGCACGATCATCGCCCCGATCCCCGACACCTGATCATTGACCGCGTTGAGCCAGGTGAAGCCCCGTTTGAAACCGAAATATTTCGGTGAGGGGGCGGCGTTGATCGTGCGCGCGGGCACCACGAACCGCAGTCCATCCACCGACGCCAGGTGGCCATCGCCCCAGCAGCGGGCCAGGAGGATCTGTGATTGCGCGGTGATCAGCAGTGCGTTGGCCGCCGCGATGGTGTCCCCGCGCAGATAGTTCTGGTCCACATGCGACAGTCGCGTGCGGGTCAGCTCCACGTGCTGCGCGTTGATGACCGGGGTCAAGCCGATATTACAGGCCTCCGAGGTCAGTAGGGCCACTAGCGATACCGGTAGCCCCTCCATCCGGGAGGCGCCCTCGGACACGTGGGTGAAAGCGTCCAGGAACCCGGTCCAGGAGTGCACCTCGAACAGCAGGGCCGGTAAGTCGATCTCCGGCAGCATCGCCGCGGTGGTGTTCTTGAGCCAGGTCAGCGACTGCGGCTCGCCGACCGCGCCGAGCTTGTCCACGCTCAACCGCGCCCGGCCACCCTCAGGCGGGACGACGACCTCGACTTTCGCGTCCGCGCCGGCCTCGGCCATCCGGTCGGCCATCTGCTTCCACGCCGCGTCCAGCCCGCGCGTCAGCTCACCGAGATGTTCCTCGACGGGCATGTCCAGGCTCAACCCGGCCAGCACGTCCGTGCGCACCGCTTCCCACCGCGCGCCATCGAGCAGCCGGGCGCGGGGATCAGACCACCGGGTGGACGGGGTGGCGTAGACGTCGCGGCGCAGCAGCGCCCGGTGCAGCTGCTCCAGCACGCACACCACGTAGGCGTCCCGGTCCACCGCCCCGGCGCCCATCGCGGGGTTGGCGAAGACCACCGGCCGCCACGACTTGGGCACCAGCGTCTCATCGATGTCCTTGACTGCGGGCGACTTCGAGGCGCCTTTGCGCCGGGCCAGTTTCGGCAGTGTGCGTACCGCAGCCAGGATCTGCCGTCCGCCCTGGGCGGCGGCCAGCGCGGGCGAATCGCCCAGCAGCGCCAGGAACGGGCGCACGGTGTTGTACCGGGTGGACAGGGCCTTACGCAGGGCGATCTCGGCCGAGCCGTCATCGACCGGCACCAGTTGCTCGACCAGCGCCATCGCCGCTGTGATCTTGTCGCGGGGTGTGATCTCCTCCAGGGCCGACCACACCAGCGGCGGATCCAACGCCACCTGCTCCCGGTCGGCGTCCTCCAGCAGCTTCACCAGCACCCGCGAGACCTTCGTCAGGGTGCGGGAGGCCCGCTCCAGTTGCGGCATGTTCGCCAGCCGTTCCTTGTCCGTGGCCCGTTTGGCCGGGGACAGCAGCCGGGTGGCCATCAGCAGCGCGAACAGGTCCAGCGCGTCATCGATCGCCTGGGCCTCCAGGTTGCGCATCACCGCGGTCACCAGCGCCGTGCGACGCGGTTCCGAGGTGCGTTCCAGCGCTGCGGCCTTACTAGCCAGGCCGTAGCGGGCCAGGGTCGCTAATCGGTTGACCGGTACCCGCGACAGATCCACCGCGCCCAACCCGAACGCGGAGATCTCGTTGACCCGATCCAGTGCCTTGGCCATCGCCGTGCCGGTCGAGCGGGTCGGCGGACGCCGAAGGCGTTCCAGTTCCGAACGCCGTGATCCCTCGGGCACCGCCAGCAGCCTCACTAGCGCGGGCGGCAGCGCCGGATCCGCCCGGTAGGCGGCGCGGGCCACCGAGGAATGCAGCCGATCCTCCGCCGCGCTGCGGGCGGAGGAGACCTGCCTGGCCAGCACGCTGACTCCCGGCAGCAGCACTCGATGCCGACGCAGCCAGGCGACCGCGTGATTGAACAACGCCACCGGCCCCTCGGCGTGCGTCCACGCCCGGCCGTACAAGAACGTGCGGAACTTGCGGCCCCAGTCCCGGTCGTCGGAAGGCTGGTAGCCGAACGCCTCCTGGATCTCCCATGAATGCTCATAGGCCGTCATTTCCCGCTTGGTGTAGCTCTTCACACACGAGGGGTCGGCGATTCCGAGCTGTTCAGCGAGGTACTCCACCACTGGCCACGGCACGGCCAGAGGGTCCTCAAGGAACAAGCCGACGTAGCGGACCGTGCAGACCTGGAGGGAGAAACCCAATCTCGAATGATCACCACGACGTTTGCTGATCAGCCGCCGGTCCTCGTCATCGAGGAAGAAGAACCGCTCCAGCTCCGGGCGGGTCGGTTCCTGGGCGAAAGTCCCGTAGGACTCGGCCTGCTCATCAGTCAGAAACTCCACGGGCACGGCCCGCACCGTAGACGATGCGCATTGACCTGCGGATCATGGCTTAGCGCTAACGGCTGTACCGCTGCTACTCAACCCCGGAATCCGATCAGTTACGGATGCGGCCGGTGCCCGCGGCCGAGCCCGCCGTCGCGCTGGTGCGGCTGCTGGCTCCCGCTCCTCCCGGCAGGGGTAAGGCCGTGAACGTGCGGAAATCGTTGATTGGCGGAGACGGCAAGCCCGCGCGGACCCGTGACGAGGGCTTTTCCGGCCTGGCGGGCGCTGCGAATGTCGATCCAGAGGTGGACCACTTGCTGCGGCTGGCCGCGAGCCGGCGTACCAGCATGGGTCAGCTCTCTGTCGCGCTCGTTGCCGCGGGTGGCTCGCGGAACCGCTGCCCACATCCGCTGACCTACTTCGACATCGCGGGCGACGGCCGCTGGTTCACGACTGTCCAGCGCGACCCCACTGGCCAGGAGTGGATCGTCGCGGCCCCCGCCACCTTCGACACACTGGTAGCCCAGCTCTCAACCATGCTCGCCCAGCTCCTCTGAGCGAGCATCACACTGGGCGCCGGGCAGGCGTGTGACCAGTGATGTTGCGCCATCCGGGGAGTAATGGGGCGTGGTCTCTTGACGCGCACGGCTGTCGGGTTCACGCTGTTCGTGACACTAGGAGGCGTTGTCCGTAGTGGCCTCTCGACAGTTGCCGCTTTAGCGGCTAGACTGCTTCTTTGCGCTGCCCTCTTTCTGCCCGCCCATTGCTGCGAGTTAGGATGCTGGGCACCACCGCACCCTTGACAGCTGTGTCAGTCGGCTGCTAGCCGCCTGACGAGCACGCGAGTCCTGGAAGGACGCATCTTGGCAGTCTCCCGCGCGACCGAAGCCACTGCTGCGACCAAAGCTACTGTATCTAGTTCGGGAATTCCTGGGGCACCAAAACGAGTCTCGTTCGCGAAGATCCGCGAACCGCTGGCGATCCCCAACCTGCTCGACCTGCAGATCCAGTCATTCGAATGGCTTACCGGCGACGAGGCGTGGTTCGAACGCCGCGTCAACGCGGGTGAGGACAGCCCGATCGGCGGCCTCGAAGAGGTCCTCACCGAGCTGTCGCCGATCGAGGACTTCTCAGGGTCGATGTCGCTTGCCTTCACCGACCCACGCTTCGACGAGGTCAAGGCCTCCGTCGAGGAGTGCAAGGACAAGGACATGACGTACGCGGCGCCGCTGTTCGTCACGGCCGAGTTCACCAACAACACCACCGGCGAGATCAAGAGCCAGACGGTGTTCATGGGTGACTTCCCGGTGATGACGAACAAGGGCACGTTCGTCATCAACGGCACCGAGCGGGTCGTCGTCTCGCAGCTGGTCCGTAGCCCTGGCGTGTACTTCGACACCTCAGTGGACAAGAGCACAGACAAGGACGTCTTCAGCGTCAAGATCATCCCGAGTCGGGGTGCCTGGCTGGAGTTCGATGTCGACAAGCGCGACACCGTCGGCGTCCGTATCGACCGCAAGCGTCGCCAGCCGGTGACCGTGTTGCTGAAGGCACTTGGCTGGAGCACCGAGGCGATCACCGAGCGGTTCTCCTTCTCAGAGACGTTGATGGCGACGCTGGAGAAGGATCACACCGCAGGTACCGACGAGGCGCTGCTGGATATCTACCGCAAGCTGCGCCCGGGCGAGCCGCCGACCAAGGAGAGCGCGCAGACCCTGTTGGAGAACCTGTTCTTCAAGGACAAGCGCTACGACCTCGCCAAGGTCGGCCGGTACAAGGTCAACAAGAAGCTGGGGCTCTCCGAGCCGTACGAGACCGGCGTGCTGACCGAGGAAGACATCGTCACCACGATCGAGTACCTGGTCCGGCTGCACGCGGGCGAGACCAGGATGCAGAGCGGCAAGGGCGCGCACAGTGTCGAGGTCCCCATCGAGGTGGACGACATCGACCACTTCGGCAATCGGCGCCTGCGTACCGTCGGCGAGCTGATCCAGAACCAGATCCGGGTCGGCCTCTCCCGCATGGAGCGCGTTGTCCGGGAGCGGATGACGACTCAGGACGTCGAGGCGATCACGCCGCAGACCCTGATCAACATCCGTCCGGTGGTCGCGGCGATCAAGGAGTTCTTCGGTACCTCGCAGAGCTCGCAGTTCATGGACCAGAACAACCCGATCGCGGGCCTGACCCACAAGCGCAGGCTGTCCGCGCTCGGCCCCGGTGGCCTCTCCCGTGAGCGCGCAGGCATGGATGTCCGCGACGTCCACCCGTCGCACTACGGCCGGATGTGCCCGATCGAGACCCCGGAAGGCCCGAACATCGGCCTGATCGGCTCGCTCTGCGCCTACGCCAGGGTCAACCCGTTCGGCTTCATCGAGACGCCGTACCGCAAGGTCCTCGACGGCCGGGTCACCGAGCAGATCGACTACCTGACAGCCGACGAGGAAGATCGCTTCGTCAAGGCACAGGCGAACACCCCGATCGACGATGACGGTCACTTCCTGGAAGATCGGGTACTGGTGAGGAGGAAAGGCGGCGAGACCGACCTCGCCGACGTCGCCGAGGTCGACTACATGGACGTCTCACCTCGGCAGATGGTGTCGGTGGCGACGGCCATGATCCCGTTCCTTGAGCACGACGACGCGAACCGCGCGCTGATGGGCGCGAACATGCAGCGCCAGGCCGTGCCGCTGCTGCGAAGCGAGTCGCCACTCGTCGGTACCGGTACCGAACTGCGTGCCGCGGTAGACGCCGGTGAGGTAGTGGTAGCGGAGAAGTCAGGCGTCATCGAGGAGCTCTCGGGCGATTTCATCACGGTGATGGCCGACGACGGCACCCGCAGGACCTACGCGCTGCACAAGTTCCGCCGCTCCAACCAGGGGACCTGCGTAAACCAGGTGCCGCTGGTGAATGAGGGCGACCGGGTCGAGGTCGGGCAGGTCATCGCGGACGGTCCCTCCACCCAGAACGGCGAGATGGCGCTCGGCAAGAACCTGCTCGTCGCGATCATGCCGTGGGAGGGCCACAACTACGAGGACGCGATCATCCTCTCGCAGCGACTCATCCAGGACGACGTGCTCACCTCGATCCACATCGAGGAGCACGAGGTCGACGCGCGCGACACCAAGCTTGGCGCCGAGGAGATCACCAGGGACATCCCGAACGTCTCCGAGGACGTGCTCGCCGATCTCGACGAGCGCGGCATCGTGCGCATCGGTGCCGAAGTCCGTGACGGCGACATCCTGGTCGGCAAGGTCACCCCCAAGGGCGAGACCGAGCTGACTCCCGAGGAGCGGTTGCTGCGGGCGATCTTCGGCGAGAAGGCGCGTGAGGTTCGCGACACCTCGCTGAAGGTGCCACACGGCGAGACCGGCAAGGTCATCGGCGTCAGGGTGTTCTCCCGCGAGGACGACGACGAGTTGCCACCGGGAGTCAACGAGCTGGTCAGGGTGTACGTGGCGCAGAAGCGCCAGGTACAGGACGGCGACAAGCTCGCGGGCAGGCACGGGAACAAGGGCGTCATCGGCAAGATCCTGCCCGTCGAGGACATGCCGTTCATGCCGGACGGCACGCCCGTCGACATCATCCTCAACACCCACGGCGTGCCGCGAAGGATGAACATCGGCCAGATCCTGGAAACCCACCTGGGCTGGTGCGCCAAGCAGGGCTGGAAGATCGAGGGCAACCCGGAGTGGGCGAAGAACCTGCCCGAGGACGTCTACGACGTCGAGCCAGGCACCAATGCTGCGACCCCGGTTTTCGACGGCGCCCGCGAGGAGGAGCTCACCGGCCTGCTGGCGTCCACGATGCCGAACCGGGACGGCGAGCGGATGGTCGGCGAGAACGGCAAGGCCACACTGCTCGACGGCCGATCCGGCGAGCCGTATCCCTACCCTGTCGCGGTCGGCTACATGTACATCCTGAAGCTGCACCACCTGGTCGACGACAAGATCCACGCTCGCGCCACCGGCCCGTACTCGATGATCACTCAGCAGCCGCTGGGCGGTAAGGCGCAGTTCGGTGGGCAGCGCTTCGGTGAGATGGAATGCTGGGCGATGCAGGCCTACGGCGCGGCATACACGCTGCAGGAGCTGCTGACGATCAAGTCCGACGACGTCGTCGGGCGCGTGAAGGTGTACGAGGCCATCGTCAAGGGTGAGAACATCCCGGAGCCCGGTATTCCGGAGTCGTTCAAGGTGCTGCTCAAGGAGTTGCAGTCGCTGTGCCTGAACGTCGAGGTGCTCTCCTCCGACGGTGCCGCGATCGAGATGCGCGACTCCGACGACGAGGACCTGGAGCGGGCCGCTGCCAACCTTGGCATCAACCTCTCCCGCAACGAGGCGCCGTCGGTTGACGACGTCGTGAACTAGCTAGCCCGCATCTTGTCGAAACGTCGCGCCAACCCAACGGGACCTCAGGGGAACCGTGACGGTAGCTGACCAAGGAAACCATGTGTCGTAACCGTTCTTTCGCAACGCAAGTACTGCAAAATGCCGGGGAGGCGGACTAGTGCTGGACGTCAACTTTTTCGATGAGCTCCGTATCGGCCTTGCCACCGCTGACGACATCCGCCAGTGGTCCTTCGGTGAGGTCAAGAAGCCGGAGACCATCAACTACCGCACCCTCAAGCCGGAAAAGGACGGGCTCTTCTGCGAGAAGATCTTCGGCCCCACCCGGGACTGGGAGTGCTACTGCGGTAAGTACAAGCGGGTTCGTTTCAAGGGCATCATCTGTGAGCGTTGCGGCGTCGAGGTGACTCGTGCCAAGGTCCGGCGTGAGCGGATGGGCCACATCGAGCTGGCCGCGCCGGTCACCCACATCTGGTACTTCAAGGGCGTTCCTTCCCGGCTCGGCTACCTGCTCGACCTGGCGCCGAAGGACCTTGAGAAGATCATCTACTTCGCCGCCTACGTGATCACCGCGGTGAACGACGAGCTGCGCCACAACGACCTGCCGACGCTGGAAAGTGAGATGCAGGTCGAACGCAAGCGGGTCGAGAACAAGCGGGACTCCGACGTCGAGGAGCGGGCGCAGAAGCTGGAGGCCGATCTCGCGCAACTAGAGGTCGAGGGTGCCAAGTCCGACGTCCGGCGCAAGGTCAAGGAGGGCGGCGAGCGCGAAATGCGCCAGCTCCGCGACCGTGCGGGTCGCGAACTGGACCGGCTCGAAGAGATCTGGACCACCTTCAGCAAGCTCGCCCCCAAGCAGCTCATCGCCGACGAGGTGCTCTACCGGGAGCTCTACGACCGGTACGGCGAGTACTACGAGGGCTCGATGGGCGCGGAGTCCATCCAGAAGCTGCTCGGCAGCTTCGACCTCGCGGCCGAGGCGGAGTCGCTGCGGGACACCATCCGTACCGGCAAGGGCCAGAAGAAGCTGCGCGCGCTCAAGCGGCTGAAGGTGGTCGCGGCGTTCCTGTCCTCCGGCAGCTCACCGCAGGGCATGGTGCTGGACTGCGTGCCGGTCATCCCGCCGGACCTGCGCCCGATGGTGCAGCTCGACGGTGGCCGTTTCGCTACCAGCGACCTCAATGACCTGTACCGCAGGGTGATCAACCGGAACAACCGGCTCAAGCGGCTGATCGACCTTGGCGCCCCCGAGATCATCGTGAACAACGAGAAGCGGATGCTGCAGGAGGCCGTCGACGCGCTGTTCGACAACGGCCGCCGCGGCCGCCCGGTGACCGGGCCAGGCAACCGCCCGCTGAAGTCGCTGTCCGACCTGCTCAAGGGCAAGCAGGGCCGGTTCCGCCAGAACCTGCTCGGCAAGCGTGTCGACTACTCGGGCCGTTCCGTGATCATCGTCGGTCCGCAGCTCAAGCTGCACCAGTGTGGGCTGCCCAAGGCGATGGCGCTCGAACTGTTCAAGCCGTTCGTGATGAAGCGGCTGGTCGACCTCAACCACGCGCAGAACATCAAGTCCGCGAAGCGGATGGTGGAGCGTGCTCGCCCCGCCGTGTGGGACGTGCTGGAAGAGGCGATCACCGAGCACCCAGTGCTGCTCAACCGTGCGCCGACGTTGCACCGGCTCGGTATCCAGGCCTTCGAGCCGCAACTGGTGGAAGGCAAGGCCATCCAGCTGCACCCGCTGGTCTGCGAGGCGTTCAACGCCGACTTCGACGGTGACCAGATGGCGGTGCACGTGCCGCTGTCGGCCGAGGCGCAAGCCGAGGCGCGGGTGCTGATGCTGTCCTCGAACAACATCCTGTCCCCGGCGTCCGGCCGCCCGCTCGCGATGCCGCGACTGGACATGGTCACCGGCCTGTTCTTCCTGACAAGGTTGGATGAGAACGCGCCAGGCGCTGGGCAGGCCTACTCCTCCTCCTCGGAGGCGATCATGGCCATGGATCGCGGGCAGATCACCGTGCAGACGCCGATCAAGGTGCGGGTAACCGACCGGATCCCGCCCCGTGGCGGCGAGCCGGAGGGCTGGCAGCCCGGCAGGCCCTGGCTGGCGGAGACCACGCTCGGCCGGATCATGTTCAACGAGTTGCTGCCTGCCGACTACCCGTTCATCAACGAGCAGATGCCGAAGAAGCGCCAGGCTCTGGTGGTGAACGACCTGGCGGAGCGGTACTCGATGACCCAGGTGGCGCAGACCCTCGACAAGCTCAAGGATGCCGGTTTCCACTGGGCGACCCGCTCCGGTGTCACAGTCGCCATGTCGGACGTGCTCGTCCCGCCCGCCAAGAAGCAGATCCTGGAAGAGCACGAGGTCAAGGCCGACCAGATCGAGAAGCGCTACCAGCGTGGTCAGCTCTCGCACGTCGAGCGCAACAACGAGTTGGTCAAGATCTGGTCGAACGCGACGGACGAAGTCCACAAGCTCATGGAGGACTTCTTCCCCGACGACAACCCGATCCCGATGATCGTGAAATCGGGCGCGGCAGGCAACATGACACAGGTCCGGTCGCTGGCCGGTATGCGTGGCCTGGTGACCAACCCGAAGGGGGAGTTCATCCCGCGGCCGATCAAGTCCTCGTTCCGTGAGGGCCTCTCGGTGCTGGAGTACTTCATCGCCACCCACGGTGCCCGCAAGGGACTCGCCGACACCGCGCTGCGTACCGCAGACTCGGGTTACCTGACCCGTCGCCTTGTCGACGTCTCCCAGGACGTGATCGTCCGTGAGGTCGACTGCGGCACCACTCGCGGCGTCTCGATGACGGTCGGCGAGAAGCAGGCCGACGGCACGATCCTGCGTGACACCCACGTGGAGACCAGCGTCTACGCCCGCAGCCTCGCCAACGACGTCAGCGACGCCGATGGCAACGTGATCCTCAACGCAGGCGCAGACCTCGGTGACCCCGCGATCGAGAAGCTGCTCGCTGCAGGCATCGACAAGGTGAAGGTCCGCAGTGTCCTGACATGCGAGTCGGCGGTCGGTGTGTGTTCCACCTGCTACGGCCGTTCGATGGCGACCGGCAAACTGGTCGACGTCGGCGAGGCGGTCGGCATCGTGGCAGCGCAGTCCATCGGTGAGCCCGGCACGCAGCTGACGATGCGTACCTTCCACCAGGGGGGCGCCGCGGGCGACGACATCACCACGGGTCTACCGCGTGTGCAGGAGCTGTTCGAGGCGCGGGTCCCGAAGGGCAAGGCACCCATTGCCGATGTCGACGGCCGCATCCAGATCGAGGACGGCGACAGGTTCTGGAAGATCACGCTGGTGCCTGATGACGGCAGCGAGGAGATCATCTTTGAAAAGCTGTCCAAGCGGCAGCGGCTGGCGAACCCCGGCGAGGGGCCGCTGCGCAGCGGCGACCACGTCGATGTCGGCCAGCAACTGCTAGAAGGCACGCCCGACCCGCACGAAGTGCTTCGCGTGATGGGTCCGAGGGAGGCGCAGCTGCACCTGGTGGACGAGGTCCAGAAGGTGTATCGGGCGCAAGGTGTGTCCATCCACGACAAGCACATCGAGACCATCGTGCGGCAGATGCTGCGGCGGGTCACGATCATCGACTCCGGTGCGACCGAGTTCCTGCCGGGCTCGCTGGTGGAGCGGTCCAACTTCGAGGCGGAGAACCGTCGCGTGGTTGCCGAGGGCGGCGATCCCGCGTCCGGGCGTCCGGTGCTCATGGGCATCACCAAGGCCTCACTGGCGACCGACTCCTGGCTGTCCGCGGCGTCGTTCCAGGAGACCACCAGGGTGCTCACCGACAACGCGATCCAGGGCCGTTCCGACCGGCTGGTCGGCCTGAAGGAGAACGTGATCATCGGCAAGTTGATCCCGGCGGGTACTGGGATCAATCGCTACCGCAACATCCAGGTACAGCCGACCGAGGAGGCACGGGCCGCGGCTTACGCGATCCCGTCCTACGAGGAGGGCTACTACTCGCCTGACGTGTTCGGTACCGGCACCGGTGCCGCCGTTCCGCTGGACGACTACGACTTCGGTCGAGACTTCCGCTGATTCCCGCGGCGTGAAGGTAGGGCCCCGGCTACCAGGTAGCCGGGGCCCTGTCACGTACTGCTGAAAGTGGCTCTTGTGTCGCTCAAGTGCACAAGAGCCACGTTCAGTCCGCTCAACGACGTGAACGCCACTTTCAGCAGCACCGCGGTATTACCGCGGCGGTCCCTGGTATCGCATCGGGCCCTCGTGCCGCGGTTGCGGGCGTGGCTGCCCGCCAGCGCTCGCCGGCCCGGGTACTTTGCGGCGGCCGCTGCGGAAGGACAGCCATGACAGCCAGACGATCACGAGCCCGACCAGCGTGAAGACGAACCCCAGGATGCTGAGGAAGATCGCGCTGCCGCCAGTCTTGGTGGTCACCGCACCTCCCAGCAGTGGGAAGTAGCCGGTAACCTCGCTGCCTACCGGATAGTTCCCGTCGACATCCACCCGGTAGGTGAGACCGTCCAGGGTGTAGTGCCCCTCAAGGTCCCGCTTGGTGGCGTTGCGGCTGCGGCGCCTGCTCGGATCGTAGGTACTGCCGTTGTAGGTGACGTTCCTGTCGACGTGGATGGCGACCTGCCTGCCCCAGCCGAACGCTACCGCGCCCTCGTT
>JBOHEL010000058.1:0-16205 GCA_050700995.1 Sciscionella sp.
CTCGGCTGGACCGAGGAGGAGGTGCGTTTCCTGCTGTTCCAGCAACTGCGCCGCAAGCTCAACGATGTCGGTATCTCGCTGTCGGAAGATCTTGAGAAACTGCTCGAAAAGGTCCAGCCGGTACTGGCGGGTGGCTGAGGACATGGGTGCGCCGACGTTCTTCAGCCCCGAGTGGGCCGCAGCCGCCAGAGATGTTCTGCGGTCCGGCCCCAGCGAGCACGCTCGTGCCGGAAAGCTTCAGGAGTACTGGGACTTCTACGAACTCGTGCGCGCGAACTACGTCGCGTCATGGGCGCTCGGCGTCCGCGACCTGCCGCGCGAGCTCGGCGATGGTCCGGCATACCTGCGAATCGAGTGGGCAGGCGGTCAGGTCAAGGAAAGCCGCATCGTCAGGCCCGGCGAACCGGTGGACGCCACGTATGTGCTCGCTGGGGACTACGCCGATTGGAAAGCCCTGTACGAGGGTTATGACGCGTTGCGAACGGTGATGTATCGCAAGCTGATCCTGCAGGACGGGCAACTACTGGAGTTCTTCAAGGCGATCTACTTCTTCGTGGAGTGCCTCGCGCTCCTCGCCGTTACCCCGACCCGGTTCCCTAGCGCGAGCGGCTAGGCACGAAGTGGGCGCGGTAGGTATCGAACCTACGACCCCCTGCTTGTAAGGCAGGTGCTCTCCCACTGAGCTACGCGCCCGAACGTGCTGGCCGGGGTAACGCCCGGCCTGCACGTCGGATATCTACAGTGCCGCGATGGCCTTCTTCCAGCCCTGCTGGTCGCGAGCATCACCAGGCTGATTCACCTCGGCGAAGCGGACGACGCCTTCGGTGTCGATCAGGAAAGTGCCGCGCAACGCTAGCCCGGCGTCGGCGTGGAACACGCCGTACTCCTTGGCGACCGCTCCGTGCGGCCAGAAGTCGGACAGCAGCGGGAACTGGTAGCCCTGCGCTTCCGCCCACGCCTTGAGGCTGAACGGGGTGTCCACCGAAACGCCGAGCACCTGGACCTTGTCGTTCTGGTAGTCGTCGATCTCGTCTCGCACCTGGCAGAGTTCACCCTGGCAGACGCCCGAGAACGCGAACGGGTAGAACACCAGCAGCACGTTCTTCTTGCCCGTGAAGTCGGACAAGCTCACCTGCTGCTTATTGTAGTCGTTGAGCGTGAAGTCCGGGGCCTTCGAACCGACCTCGACCGCCATACGTGCCTTCCTTTCACTGGGGTGCACGTCACTCACCTTGAGTTCGAGTCCACCTGACAGCTTAGAGCAGGTTCTAACGCCGAGACTTCGCGGACTTGGGCAACGCCAGCCGGGTGCCCATCCAGCTCCCGCCCACCGTGATGTTGGACGTCTGCGTGAGGCCGGTCGTGGGGACCGCCTCCGCGATATCTGCCGGTTCGACGTGCCCGTCCCTGCCGGTCTTCGGCGTCAGTACCCAGATCACGCCGTTCTCCGCCAGGGCGGCCGTGACGTCGACGAGGGCGTCCACGAGGTCGCCGTCACCGTCCCGCCACCAGAAAAGCACGACCTCCACGACATCATCTTCATCCTCATCGAGGATCTCCGAACCACACCGGTCCTCAACGGCGGCACGAACTTCGTCGTCGACGTCCGAGTCCCAACCGAACTCTTGGACCACCATGCCCGACTCAATACCCAGACTATCGGCGACGCCCGTCATGTCGGCGTCTCCCGCGGCGACCACTGCTGCCTCACTCCTCCAACCACACCGGGTGCCGCAACTCGCGCCGACGGCACACCCCTACAGACTGTTGTCGGCTAGCGAACACTGCCGCACCCCAAGAGCGCAACCGTGAGCCTCACGACACGCCGCAAAACGGGCGCCTGTGCACTCATAGGAGGTTACGGCTGTACTCGCTAGTAACCCAATGGAGGGCGGATAGTTGTGATGCAGGCCGTCGAACACGACAGCAGGCACCACACAGAACAGCACTGATGACACACCGGTAGGTCGGGCACTCCGGCCCCCAAGGAGTCACACACCAGGCAAGGAGATCCCTTGGCTCCGCAGAGCAACAGCAACCCGAAAACCGGCGCGCCGGACCGGGTGCGGGTGATCCGTGAAGGACTCGCCGCGCACCTGCCCGACATCGACCCGGAGGAGACCTCCGAGTGGCTCGAGTCCTTGGACGCGGTACTCGACAACGCCGGGCAACGACGTGCCCGCTATCTGATGTTGCGAATGCTGGAGAGAGCCAGGGAGCAACGCGTCAGCATTCCGGCGCTGACCAGCACGGACTACGTCAACACGATCCCGCCGGACCGCGAGCCGTGGTTCCCGGGCGACGAGGAGACCGAGCGCCGATACCGGGCGTGGATTCGCTGGAACGCCGCCATGACGGTGCACCGCGCGCAGCGGCCGGGCGTCGGCGTCGGCGGTCACATCTCGACTTACGCCTCGTCGGCCACCCTGTACGAAGTCGGCTTCAACTGGTTCTTCCGTGGCAAGGACCACCCCGGCGGCGGCGACCAGATCTACATCCAAGGCCACGCCTCCCCCGGAATCTACGCCCGTGCGTTCCTTGAGGGGCGTCTCTCCGCCCACCAGCTGGACGGATTCCGCCAGGAGTACTCGCATGCCGGGCAAGGTGGCGGGCTGCCGTCCTACCCCCACCCACGGTTGATGCCCGATTTCTGGGAGTTCCCGACGGTGTCGATGGGCATCGGCCCGATGAACGCCATCTACCAGGCCCGGTTCAATCGCTACCTGCACGACCGCGGCATCAAGGACACCAGCCGGCAGCGGGTGTGGGCCTTCCTCGGCGACGGCGAGATGGATGAGGCCGAGTCGCGTGGCCTGATCCACGTGGCTGCCAACGAGGGCCTTGACAACCTGACGTTCGTGATCAACTGTAACCTGCAGCGGCTCGACGGACCGGTCCGCGGCAACAGCAAGATCATCCAGGAACTCGAGTCGTACTTCCACGGCGCGGGCTGGAACGTGATCAAGGCTATCTGGGGCCGCGAATGGGACACCCTGCTGGCTGCCGACCGCGACGGTGCACTGGTCAACCTGATGAACGTCACACTCGACGGTGACTACCAAACCTACAAGGCCAACGACGGCGCATACGTCCGCGACCACTTCTTCGGGCGCGATCCTCGGACCAAGGAGATGGTCAAGGACTACACCGATGCGCAGGTGTGGAACCTCAAGCGTGGCGGCCATGACTACCGCAAGGTGTTCGCGGCCTACCAGGCCGCCACGGAACACCAGGGCCAGCCGACAGTGATCCTGGCCAAGACGATCAAGGGGTACGGCCTCGGCCCGCACTTCGCCGGTCGCAACGCCACGCACCAGATGAAGAAGATGACGCTGGACGACCTCAAGCTTTTCCGTGACGAGTTGCACATCCCGATCAACGACGAGGCGCTGGAGCGCGACCCGTACCTGCCGCCGTACTACCATCCCGGCGAGGACAGCCCGGAGATCGAGTACCTGCTCGACCGGCGCCGCCAGCTCGGCGGTTTCGTGCCGGAGCGGCGGTCGAAGTCCAGGACACTGGCGCTGCCGGGCGACAAGGTATACGACGTCGTGCGCCGAGGCTCCGGCAAGCAGGAGGTGGCCACCACGATGGCCTTCGTCCGGCTCGTCAGGGACCTGGCGAAGGACCACGAGGTCGGACCGCGACTGGTGCCGATCATCCCGGACGAGGCACGCACGTTCGGCATGGACTCGATGTTCCCGACGCAGAAGATCTACAACCCCAACGGCCAGCTCTACACCTCAGTGGATGCCGAGCTCATGCTGGCGTACAAGGAATCCGAGACCGGGCAGATCCTGCACGAAGGCATCAACGAGGCGGGATCGACCTCGTCGTTCATCGCGGCAGGTACCTCGTACGCCACGCACGGCGAGCCGATGATCCCGATCTACATCTTCTACTCGATGTTCGGGTTCCAGCGCACCGGCGACTTTCTGTGGGCGGCAGGCGACCAGATGGCCAGGGGTTTCGCCCTCGGCGCCACCGCGGGACGCACCACGCTGACCGGGGAGGGCCTACAGCACGCCGATGGCCACTCCCTGCTGCTCGCCGCGAGCAACCCGGCAGTCGTGGCGTACGACCCGGCGTGGTCGTTCGAGATAGCGCATATCGTGCGCGACGGGTTGCGCCGAATGTACGGCGAGAATGCCGAGAACATCTACTACTATTTGACCGTATACAACGAGCCGTACGTGCAGCCTGCCGAGCCGGAGGACCTTGACCTGGCCGGCCTGCTTCGTGGCCTGTACCGGTATCGGAGCGCGCCTGAGGGCACCGGGCCTCGGGCGCAGATCCTGGTTTCCGGGGTCACCATGCCGGACGCGCTCAAGGCGCAGCAGATGCTTGCCGAGCGGTGGGGCGTTCAGGCCGATGTGTGGTCGGCGACCTCATGGGGTGAGCTGCGCAGGGACGCTGTGGACATCGATCGGGACAACATGCTGCACCCCAGCTCCGAGCCCCGTGTTCCCTATGTAACACAGGTGCTCTCGGAGGTCGCAGGCCCGGTGGTCGCGGTCTCGGACTGGATGCGGGCGGTGCCGGACATGATCAGGCCATGGGTGCCGACGGACATGCTATCGCTCGGCACGGATGGCTTCGGCTTCTCCGACACCAGGCCCGCCGCCCGCAGGCAATTCCTGGTGGACGCGGAGTCCATCACCGTGGGTGCGCTGACCGCACTGGCGAGGCGCGGCGAGGTCGACCACGCGAAGGTCGTCGAAGCCACCAGGGACTACCAACTGGAGAACCCCCAGGCCGCAGGGCCTTCGGTCTCCGACACCGGATCCGCCTGAGGTCGTGTTGAATGTGGCTTTCACCCGGCCTTGGGTGAAAGCCACATTCAGCGGCGTGCTGGGGCCGGTCAGCGCGCTTACGGCGCGTCAGGCCCTTGGAAGCCCGAGGGCGGCGTCGGTGGTTCGCTCGACGGCCTCGGCATCTGGTGCGTCGGCTGCACACCGGACACGGTGCCTGCGGTGCTGCCCACTCGCTCCGAGTTCTGCGGCCTGGCCTGCGGCTTCCTACCGTCGGAGGCGGCTGCCTCCCGTTGCATGGAGTTCAGCCAGCCCTCCCAGCGAGCCTGCATCGGGCGGATGAGCCCGCCGCCGACACCTACGACGAGGATGCCGCCGATGGTGCCGAGCACGGTGACCAGCACCGGCAAGGTCACCGACATCGCGATGCCCATCTGACTCAGGGCGGCGATCACGCCGAGCCCGATGATGAACACGAACACGATGGTGCCGAGGATCTTGGTGAACGGTCGCTGTCCGAGGGCACCTGTCACCAGGTCCCGCACCACCCGTCCGATCGCGGCCGCGATGAGCACCAGCAAGACCGCGACAAGCACCCGTGGCAGGTACGCGATGATCTGGTTCAGCATCGAACTGACCGGATTACCAGAACCGAAGGCACGGAATGCGTAATTCAGTGCGATCAGCAGGATGAAGTAGTAGACGAGTTTGACGAGCAGTCCCCTGGGCGTGATTGGTGAGTTGCCCATAGCGCCCGCGATGCCGGATTTCTCGACCAACTTGTCGAAGCCGACCTTACCGAGCAGGAAGTCCACTGCCTTGGAAACCGCTTTCGCGATGAGCCAGCCAACAAGCAGAATGAGCAGGAAGCCCAGGAGCTTGGGCACGAAGGATACGAGTACCGACCATGCGTTACCTAACCCCTGGGTGATTTGTGCACCCACATTAACCTCCTAGGGATGAGACAGCCTCCTAGGTATGAGACAGTCTGTGCGGCCTGAATGGTTTACCACGTTTGGCCTAGCAGCAACTCGAACGCTCATAACGGAGTCTCTACCGCACAAGCGTCCCACGATTGGGTGAACAAATACCGACTTAACGTTCACCAGAAGGTCAGTACCGCGCGGCGCCTGAAGCATATTTTAACGATGAAAGCCGGGTCGATTGAACACTCTGGGTGCCTTCGACCATTCGTGATCACCCGATCCGTGGCAGAACGGGCCGCCCACGGCCACTCCCGGTATCCGGCACGCGGTGCCGGACATGCCATTCTGACAGCATGGCGAACACACGGGATCCGGGTCAGGAGGCGCTCTCGGCCGCTACCCTGCAGTCGATCGAGCGGGCGTCGGGCGATTTCGCGTCCGCCAGCGTGGCGACCATGGAACGCAGGCTCCCGTGGTTCTCCCGCATGCCAGCCGACCAGCGGGCGAGCGTGCGGCTGATCGTGCAGGCAGGTGTAGCCGGGTTCGTCGAGTGGTTCCACGACAGGCAGGCCGCGCCGCAACTGTCGGCCGACACATTCCGCGGTGCGCCACGTGATCTGTCACGGTGGATCGGCCTTCGCCAGACCGTCGAATTGGTCAGGGTGGCGCTGGAGATCTTCGAGGAGCGGATACCCGAGCTGGCGGCACAGCCGGGCGAGCGGGCCGTGCTGACCGAGTCCGTGCTGCGCTACGGCAGGGAGATCGCCTTCGCGGCCGCCACCTCCTACGCGACCGCGGCCGAAGCGCGCGGCGCCTGGGACGCCAGGTTGGAAGCGCTGGTGGTAGATGGCATCGTGCGCGGCGACGCGGAGGAATCCGTGCTCTCCCGCGCCGCCGCACTTGGCTGGGAGCCGGGCGCGGAGGCTACGGTCCTCGTCGGCAACGCGGTATCCCACGACCCGCCGACGGTGCTCTACGAGGTGCGCAGCCGGGCGGCCCGGGCAGGCAGGCCTGTGCTACTCGGCGTGCAGGGCTCGCGCCTGGTGGTGGTCGTCGGCGGCCCGACGGGGGACGTGCGGGGAGCCGAAATGCTGGCGAGGATGGCGACCGCGTTCGGCGAGGGACCCGTCGTCGCCGGTCCGACGGTGGACAGTCTCGCCGAGGCGCATCGCAGCGCCTCCGACGCGCTGTCCGGGCTGCGCGCCGTGGTCGGCTGGCCCGCCGCGCCGCGGCCGGTGCGCGCATCGGAGCTGCTGCCGGAACGCGCGCTCGCCGGTGACCCTGCCGCGGAACGCCAGCTCATCGACTGTGTCGCCCGCCCGCTTGAGGAAGCGGGCGGTACGCTGCTGGAAACGGTTGACACCTACCTGGAATGCGGCGGCGTGCTGGAGACCTGCGCCCGCACACTGTACGTACATCCGAACACGGTGCGCTACCGCCTGCGCAGAGCCGCCGAACTCACCGGCCGCAGCGCTGGGGATCCGAGAGACGCGCTTGTGCTGCGGGTGGCGCTAGCGGCGGGCAGGCTGGCCCGCGCAAGGGGGCAATGGTGACAAATAGTGTGATCTTGACTGCGATCGTATACAAACAAATTCGGCTGCTAGCGCTAACGCAGCGATTGCCTCTTGTAGGGTTCCTCCAAAACAGAGGACCGTACTTGGTAACTGACGACATCACCATCGAGCCGCCGGAACGTGTTCGCTTGACAGTGTGATCGCAGTCCTCGCACCAGGGCAGGGCTCTCAGGCCCCCGGCATGCTCACTCCCTGGCTGAATACCCCCGGCGTGACGGAGCGTGTCGCGGGTTGGTCCCGAGTCTGCGGCCTCGATCTCACCAGGTTGGGCACTACCGCCGAGGCGGAGGAGATCAAGGACACCGCGGTCGCGCAGCCGTTGATCGTCGCGTTCTCGCTATTGGCATTCGAACGGCTGACCGAACGGATCGAACTGCCAAGTGACGCCCCGGTGGCCGGTCATTCCGTTGGTGAACTCGCCGCGGCGGCCATCGCCGGTGTGCTCTCCGCCGACGACGCGGTCGCCCTCGCCGCGGTGCGGGGCAGGGAAATGGCCGCGGCGTGCGCGCTCGCACCGACCGGAATGTCGGCGGTGATGCTCGGCGAGGAGCACGAAGTGCTCTCGCGGATCGAGGAGCTCGGGCTGAGCGCGGCCAACCGCAACGGCGCGAACCAGATCGTCGCCGCAGGGCCGCTGGACCTACTGGAGAAACTCGCCGCAGAACCACCCAACGGCGCGAAGGTACGCCCGCTTGCCGTAGCAGGCGCTTTTCACACCAGGTTCATGGCGCCAGCACAGGACGCGCTCGCCGCTTACGCGAAGCGGATCGCCGTCTCCGAACCCAGCCGCCCGCTGCTGTCCAATACGGACGGCGCCGTCGTCAGCAGCGGTGAGGACTTCCTCAGCAGGCTTGTCGCACAGGTCACGCTGCCTGTCAGGTGGGACTCCTGCGTCGCCGCGCTCGCCGAGCGCGGTGTCGCCACGGTAGTGGAACTACCACCAGGCAAGACATTGAGCGGGCTCGTCAGGCGGCAGATCAAGGGCGTGCGCACGATCCCGCTGCACGCACCGTCCGAACTGGACAAGCTCGCCGAGGCACAGGAGGAAGCGTGACCGAAATCCGGCTGGCCCGTGGCCCGGAAGCCACCGCCATCCTCGGCATCGGCAGCAGCCAGCCGGAGCGGGTCGTGACCAACCACGAGTTGTCGAAGGTCATGGACACCAACGACCAGTGGATCCGCGATCGCGTCGGCATCATCGAGCGACGCCTCGCGGGTGCTGACGAGTCGGTGGCCGACATGGCGGTAGCTGCTGGGGCGAAGGCGCTGGCCGACGCAGGTATCACGCCGTCGGACGTGGACACCGTGATAGTGGCGAACTGCACCGCTCTCGCTCCGATCCCCAACGCCGCGGCCCAGGTCGCCGACCGCATCGGGATCAAGGCGGCGGGCGCCTTCGACCTCAATGCCGCGTGCGCGGGCTTCTGCTACGCGCTCGGTACCGCATCGGATCTGGTGCGTTCCGGCTCCGCCAAGCGGGTACTGGTGATCGGTGCGGAAAAGCTCAGCGACGTCGTCGACCCGCACGACCGCTCCACGGCCATCATCTTCGCCGACGCCGCCGGTGCGGCCGTGGTGGGCCCGGCCGAGACGCCTGGCATCGGGCCGGTCGCATGGGGCAGCGCCGGTGATCTCGTCGACATGATCTGTATGCCCGGCAACAAGTATCTTTTCCAGGAGGGCCAGTCCGTGTTCCGGTGGGCCACGACGCAGATCGCTCCGATAGCCTTGCGGGCGCTGGAACTCGCTGGGCTACAACCATCTGATGTGGACGTGCTGATCCCGCACCAGGCCAACCTTCGCATAGTGGAGTCGATCGCGAAGAAGTTGCGGGCCAAGGGAGCCCGCCAGGACATGGCGGTGGCAGACGACATCATCTATTCCGGTAACACGTCATCGGCATCGATCCCGATGGCACTCGATCACATGAGGTCCGCGGGCAGGGTGCACAGTGGGAACGTGCTTCTTCTCGTAGGCTTTGGCGCCGGGCTGTCCTACGCGGGGCAGGCCGTCATCTGCCCATGACGGGCAGGTTCATATACCGACCAGAGAGGATATTTCGTGGCTACCAATGAGGAGATCTTGAGCGGCCTCGGCGAGATCGTCGAGGAGGTCGCGGGTGTGCCTGCCGACGATGTGACCGCGGACAAGTCATTCGTCGACGATCTGGACATCGACTCGCTCTCGATGGTGGAGATCGCGGTGCAGGCCGAGGACAAGTTCGGCGTGAAGATCCCCGACGACGAGCTGGCCAACCTCAAGACCGTGGGCGACGCGGTGGGATATGTCGCGAAAAACTCATGAGCAAGCCTAGTGACGTTGTCGTCACCGGGATGGGCGCGACGACCCCATTGGGTGGGGACGTCGCGTCCACCTGGGACGGCTTACTCAGTGGCCGCAGCGGGGTCCGCAGGAACGAGGCCGAGTGGGTCGAGAAGTACGATCTTCCTGCCAAGATCTGTGCACCGCTCGCCGTGGAGCCGACCGAGACGCTGTCGAGGGTGCAGGCCCGCAGGATGGATCGCTGCGAGCAGATCGCCGTGGTCGCCGCCAGGCAGGCGTGGGCCGACGCGGGCTTCGAGATGCCCACCGAGCAACACCAGTCGGTCGACCCTGAGCGGCTCGGTGTGGCGATCGGGACCGGGATCGGCGGCCCTGTGACCTTGCTGACGCAGGACGACCTGCTGGAGACCGTCGGGCTGCGCAAGGTATCGCCGCTGACCGTACCGATGCTGATGCCCAACGGCCCGGCTGCCTACGTCGGTATCGAGCTCATGGCGCGCGCCGGGGTGCATTCCCCGGCGTCAGCCTGCGCGTCAGGCGCCGAGGGCCTGGCCGCCGCATGGCGGATGATCCGCTCCGGCGAAGCCGATGTCGTGGTCGCCGGAGGCGCGGAGGCATGCATCGCACCGATCACGGTTGCCGGCTTCGCGCAAGCTCGGACGCTGAGCACGCGCAACGACGACCCGGAGCACGCCTCCCGGCCCTTCGACATCAGTCGCGACGGATTCGTGCTCGGCGAGGGCGCTGGCGTCATGGTGCTGGAAAGCGCCGAGCACGCCGACGCACGCGGTGCGCGGGTTTACGCGCGGCTGGCCGGTATCGGCGTTACCTCCGATGGCTACCACATCACCGGTACCCACCCCGAGGGCATCGGGCAGATCAATGCGATGACGAAGGCGATCCGCACCGCCGAGTTGACCCGCACGGACGTCGACCACGTCAACGCCCACGCCACGTCCACTTCGGTAGGCGATGTCGGCGAGGCGACAGCGGTCCGCAAGGCCATCGGTGAGCACGTGGTGGTCACCGCGCCCAAGGGCGCGCTCGGCCACCTGGTGGGCGGGGCGGGCGCCGTGGAGAGCATCGTCATGGTGCAGTCGCTGCGGGAGGGCATCGTGCCCGCGACGGCGAACCTGGAGAACATCGATCCGCAGGTGGGGCTCGATGTGGTGATCGGTGAGCCACGCAAGGTCGACATCCATGCCGCGGTGAATGACTCGTTCGGTTTCGGCGGGCACAACGTCGCCCTGCTGTTCACCACGGTGTGACCAGCCGAGGTTTGGGTGTCTTCAAGACCCCTCAAGCCGCGGTTGAAGGGTCTTGAAGACACCCAAACCCGCGGCTAGGTGATGCCGAGGTAGCTCTCTCGCACTCGCGGGTCGGCGCGCAGCGTCTCCGAGTCGCCGCTGATCACGATACGGCCTGTCTCCAGCACATAGGCACGAGCGGAAGCGTCGAGTGCGGCGTCGACGTCCTGCTCGACCAGCAAAACCGCGGTACCTTCCTCGGCTATCTGTGGCAGGCCGCCCATGATTTCCTCGACCAGCACGGGAGCGAGGCCGAGCGACAGCTCGTCGATCATTATCAGCGCGGGTTTCGCCATCAGGCCCCTAGCGATCGCACACATCTGCTGCTCGCCGCCCGACATGCTGCCCGCCGTCTGACTCAGGCGTTCCCCGAGTCGCGGGAAGAGGTCGACTACCCGACCGATATCGGAGTTCCTGGTGCGCCAACCACCCAACCGGAGGTTATCCCTGACAGACAACCCGGGGAAGAGCCGTCTGCCTTCTGGCACATGCGAGATGTCCAGCCCGGCGATCCGCTCGATCGAGAGCCCGACCAGCTCACGACCGCGCATGCTGGCCTTGCCGCCGGTGATCGGGATCATCCCAGAAAGTGCGCGCAGCAGGGTGGTTTTGCCCGCACCGTTGGGGCCGATCAGCGCGACGATCTCGCCCTCACCGACCGACAGCCCGACCTCCCACAGCACCTGGACCCGCCCGTAACCAGCGGTTAGCGCCTCAACCTCGAGCAACGGTCCGGCCGCGGTCACGATTCCTCCCGCCGTGCGTAGCGGTGGCCAAGATATGCCTCGATGACCCTCGGATCCTCCAGCACTTCGCGAGGTGGCCCCTCGGTCAGCAGCTTGCCCTCGTGTAGCACCAGGACCCGATCGCTGAGCGCCACGATCGCCTTCATTACATGCTCGATGACCAGGATCGTCATCCCCTCGTCGCGCAGTGAGTGGATCAGCTCAAGACTCGGCTCGATCTCATTGGGACGCAGCCCGGCCATCACCTCGTCAAGCAACAACAATCGCGGCCGCAACGCCAGCGCCTTCGCCAGTTCCAACCGCCTGGCATCGGCCACGGTCAGCTCACCCGGCGCGGTATCGGCGCGGTCAGCGAGCCCGACCCTGACCAGTGCCGCATCCGCGGCGGCCAGCCCGCGCGACAGCCGCCGCACCCCGTCGGGGCCGTACATAGTACCGATCGCGACGTTCTCCCTGACCGTCATACCTCGAAACGGCTTGACGATCTGGAAGGTCCTCGCGACCCTGGCGCGCGCGATCGTCCACGGCCGGTCGCCGGTGACGTCGTTCCCGTCGACGAGCACCTTGCCGGAGGTAGGTTTCACGTGGCCGGTGACCAGGTTGACGAAGGTGCTCTTGCCCGCGCCGTTCGGGCCGATCACGCCAAGGATCTCACCCTCTGGCACCGCGAACGACACATCGTCGACGGCGCGCAAGCCACCGAACCGCCGGGTAAGCCCAACCACCTCAAGCACCGGAGGCAGAGTCACAGCCGGTACCTCCTGATGTTGGCCAGCAATGAGAAGTCCCGGGTCTTGATGCCTCTGCGCAGGTAGCTGACCAGCCCTTCGGGGAGCAGTATCACCGCGATGACGATGATCGCGCCGAGGATGAGCGTGTGATAGTTGGGGTAGTTCTGACGCAACCACTCGGAGAGGAACTGCAGGCCTATCGCGCCCAGTACCGGACCGACCACGGTGCCGCTGCCACCAATGATCACCATCACCACCATCAGCACGGTGATCTGGACATCGAACGTCGGTCCTGGGTAGACGGTCACGATCTGGAAGGCAGCTGCCGACCCCGCCAGCCCCGCAAGCAAGCCGGACAACGCGAAGGTCAGCACCTTCACCCGCGTGGTATTGATACCCATCGACGCCGCGGCGTCCTCGTCCTGGTTGATCGCGCGCAAGGCGAAGCCGAACTTGTTGCGGGAGATCAGTCCGACTACCAGCACCGCGAACGCCGCTAGTACCAGGAACAGCACGTAGAAGCCGTCGTTCTGAAGGTAGGGAGTTGGAGCGTCGGCGCCGAAGGTCGGCACCGTGATCCCCGAGCCGCCACCGGTGAGGCCGTGCAGGTTGTTGACCACCTCCCGCACGGCTTCCGCGACGCCAAGAGCCGCCACCGCGAAATAGTGGCCCTTCAACCGCAGCAGCGGCAGCCCGATCACCGCCCCGAACAATGCGGCGATCACCCCACTCGCGATCAGTGCGAGCCAAAAGGACAGGTGCAGGTGAGACATCAGCACGGCGGTGCTGTAGCCGCCGACACCGAAGAACACCACCTGGCCGAAGGTCGCGTACCCGGCGTAACCGCCGATGAGGTTCCAAGACTGCGCGAGCACCACGTACATGAAGACGGCCGCTACCACCCGCTCCTGGCTGGCATAAAGCTGGCTCTGCAGCCCGAAGCACGCCAGCAGCGCGACGATGCCGATGACCCAAGGGCTCCAGTGCCGCCACGTCGGCCTTCGTGCCGTGAGATTGGTGAGCTCGCCCATCGGCCGCTGCTGTTTCGTCATCATGTGCTACACCTCGGTCCTGGCAGCGAAGTACGCCTTGCCGACAAGTCCCTGCGGCCGGATGACCAGCACAAGCACGAACACAACGAAGGCGAGCGCGTCCTGCCACGACCCCGGCAAGTACTGCCCGCCCCATGACTCGATGAGGCCCAATACCAGACCGCCGAGCAGACCGCCGTATACGTTACCCAGCCCTCCAAGCACCGCGACCACGAAGCTGATCAGCGTCAGGCTCGCCGCGGAAGCAGGCGAGAACGTGTCGACGGTGCCGATCATCGCCCCACCCAGGCCCGCGACCGCGGCGGCTATACCGAAGACCAGTCCGTAGACATGCCTGGCGTTGATACCCATCAACCTTGCGGCACCGCGGTCCATCCCGGTCGCCATGATCGACAAGCCGACACGGGTGTGTTTCACGAGAGTGGCCAGCACGACGGTCACCACCAACGCGACCCCAAACGCGAGCAGTCGTCCCACCGGAAGGAAGACCTGCGGCAGCACCTGGATGCTATGCGAGGCGTAGGAGGTCTGCACCGCGCGGTAATTGCCGGTGAAGATGATGTTCATGCCCTCCACCAGCATCAGGTCGATGCCGAATGTGAGCAGCAGCGTGATGAATACCGGAGCGTTCACCACAAAGTTAATCACTAGCCGTTGTAGCGCGTAGCCGAACACGAACAGCACCGCCGCCGCGACGAACATCCCCAGGAACGGGTCGATGCCCGCTTCGTTGGCCAGTTCCCACGCGATGTACGCGCCGATGATCACGAATGACCCTTGCGCCACGTTGATCACGTTCATCACGCCCCACACCAGGGAGAACCCCAGCGCAGCCAACGCGTAGAGCCCTCCCTGGAGCAGGCCGTAGAGCGTTGCCTGCAGGAATTGAGTCACTGCCCAACCGCCGGCCAGATGAGCTTGGCCTTGGCGTCGGATGCCGGCCATACCGTGACGGGTTGGCCGTTCTGAACCTGAATCACCTCCATCGGCTTGTAGGTGTTCATGCCCTTGTCGTTGAACTGGATGTGGCCGAAGAACGACTCGGTGTTCAACGCTGCCAACGCGCCACGCACCTTGTCGGGGTTCGTCGAGCCTGCCTTCTCGGTGGCAAGCACGAGCGCGAGGCAGGCAGCGCTGGCCTCCGCGTCGTGATAGTCCGGGCGGTGGCCGAACTTGCTCTGAATCGCCTTGTCATAGTCACCCGCGGTACCGAAGTACTTGTCGGAGCCCTTGACCTGCGGCGTCCACTGGCTCGACCCCAGCACACCCTCGGCCTGCTTGCCGAGGCTCTTGGTGAAGTCCGGTGTCGGCGGGGCGACGGTCTCGGCGATTCCCTGCGGCTTCACCCCGAGCTCGTGGGCCTGTTTGACGATCGCGATGCCCTCGGCGATGTGCACCGAACCGAGGATCATATCGGGGTTCTTCGCCCGTGCCTTGGTCAGCGATGAGCTGACGTCCGTTGAGCCTTCAGGGAAGGTCTCATTGTCGACGACCTGGAAGCCGAGCTGCTTAGCGGTAGCGTTCGCGCCCTTCGCCACAGCCTGGGAGAAGCCGTCGTCCGCGGAGAGGATGGCGATCGTCTTCGGCTTCGGCTTGGCTAGGTCGTTAACGGCTTTGATCATCGAGGCGGCATACTTGGTAGCGGGCGAGAGTACCGCGAAGGTGCGGGTGTACCCGTGCTCGAAGATCTTGTTCTCGGCACCCGCTGAGTCGACCATGACCTGGCCGTTGCGCTCGATAACCGGCGCCTGGGCCTCGGTGTTGGCGGAGCCGTAGGAGGACAGGATGAGCTTGACGCCCTGGTTGTTGTAGGTGTCGACGATCTGCGCGGCGGTGTTGGGGTCTGATTTATCGTCCTGGTACTTGATCGCCAGCTTCAGCTTCTTGCCGCCGACCGGCACGCCGCCCTTGGCATTCACCTTGTCCTGGCAGAGCTGGTAACCCTCCTTCGTCAGCTGACCTTCCCTCGCCAGGGATCCGGTGAGCGACAGCGCGGCACCGACCGTCATGGTGTCGCCGCCAGAACCACCGCCGGAATTCGACGTCCCTTTCGAACCGCATGCCGCCGCGGCGAACGCCACCGCCGCGACCGAACCGATAACGATGACATTTCTGGCTCGCATGGTGGGACCGCCTCTCTGCCCATGATCAGTGGACCGCACTATATATCGTGATCCAGGCCACAAACAGCAGCAGTCTCAGCAAGATTGATGTTGGGGCGTCGCGCCGGTCTCGCCCGCGTCGAGTCGCCACTGGCCGTGCTCGACAGCCAGCGGGAACACGACGTGCCAGCGAATACACCGGTAAGGAAAGTCGGGAGGTGCGTCGCTGGGGTCCTGCACGGAAACGAAGCGCAGCAACACGACCAGTTGCCCTGTCCCGGCAGATTCGATGCGGTACACCACAATGCTGCCGTCACGGGTAGTGCGATAGTCGTCACTCCATTCCGACCGCGACGTGGTGTGCAACCTGCTGCTGGTGACGACCTGCGTCCAATCGTCGTAACTCTTCGAGTTGATCGCATCGAAGTAGTGCTGTAACAAGTCACGCACGGGCTGCTGCATAGGGTGATCCGCGGCGTCGTCGGTGAGTTGCACCGTCGCTGATCCAGGCGGCACGCTCGGCCGGACCGTCGCGGGAGCGACAACGGTCGAGGACGGCGTCGCCTGCCGGTGGTAGACACCCCTCGCGGCCATCCCCGCAGCCAACGAGAGCGCCGCTGCCAGCACCACGACCGGAATCAGCCATCGCTGCCGCTGGCGGCTGGGAGATGCTTGCGGCACGGGGGGAGTCTAGGTGGTGGCCGCGCTCATCCTGGTAATCCCGTTCAGCCCA
>JBOHEL010000059.1:0-16138 GCA_050700995.1 Sciscionella sp.
CAAGAACTATGTCTCGGCGCTGCTGCACAAGCTCGGCCTTGAGCGCCGAACGGAGGCCGCGGTGTATGCGGAGCGTCGCAGGTCCGACCGCAAGGCACGGTAGCTCGCCGGACGGGCGATGCCGGCGCAGCGTTCGCACGAGGGTGGCTATGCCGGGGCGATGCCGAGTTTTCGGGCCAGCCGGGCGATGTAGGCCACAACCTCGTCCTGTGGCTTGTCCGGCAGCCCGAATATCACCTCGGTGACCCCGATGGCCTGCCAGCGGGCCAGTTCCTCGTGGTCGGGCCTGCCTGCGAGCACGGAGATCTCTGGCGAACCCTCCCGCCCAGCCTCCCGCCACATGTGCCGCAGCAACGACACCTTCTTGTCGGTGTCCGTCTCGATCGGTGTCGTGATCCATCCGTCGGCGAAGCGCACGATCCATGCGAACGTCTTTTCTGTGCCGCCCGCGCCGATCAGGACAGGGACCCGCGACCGCTTTACCGGCTTCGGCCACGCCCAGCACGGCCCGAACCGCACGAACTCGCCGTGGTAGCAGGCTTCCTCATCCGACCACAGTGCCCGCATCGCCTCCAGGTACTCCCGAAGCATGGTTCTGCGCTTGCCTTCCGGGACGCTGTGATCGGTCAGTTCATCGACGTTCCACCCGAAGCCGGCACCGAGCACCACCCGACCGCCCGAGAGATGGTCGAGCGACGCGATCGTCTTGGCCAGGGTGATGGGATCGTGCTCGACGGGCAGCGCAACAGCCGTCGACAGCCGGATTCGCCGCGTGACCGACGCTACGGTTGCCAGCGAGACCCACGGGTCGAGCGTGCGCAGGTAACGGTCGTCGGGGAGGGTTTCGTTCCCGGTACCCGGATGGGCCGACTCGCGCTTCACGGGGATGTGCGTGTGTTCGGGGACGCTGAAGGAGTCGAATCCGGCTTCCTCCGCTGCCTGCCCCGCCGCCGCCGGCGTGATCCCCCGATCACTGGTGAACAGCACTATGCCGTACCGCACGCACCCTCCTACGTTTCGCCTGCCCGTATCCGGGGCACCTCTGGAACCATAGTAGAACATGTTCTATCGGTGGCTGGCCAGAGCGCGGCGCGGTTACCGCAGGGGAAAGTCGAGTCCGCGCTTATCGGCGGGGCGGGACCCGAAGATGCGCCGGTCCGTCTCCGCGATCCTGATGTCGTTGATGCTCGACTCGCGGCGGGTCATGAGCCCGTGCTCGTTGAACTCCCACAACTCGTTGCCGTAACTGCGCCACCATTGGCCGTCGGGGTCGTGGCTCTCGTATTGGTAGCGGACCGCGATGTGGTTGTCGTGGAAGCTCCACATCGCCTTGCGCAGCGCGTAGTCGAGTTCGCGCTCCCACTTCTCGGTCAGCAGCGCGACGATCTCTTCGCGACCGGTGACGAAAACGTCGCGATTGCGCCAGACGGAATCCTCGCTGTAGGCGAGTGAGACCTTGTGCGGGTCGCGGGCGTTCCAGGCGTCCTCGGCCCCCTGCACCTTCTGTATCGCCGCTTCGCGGGTGAAGGGCGGGAGCGGTGGTCGGTCGGCGGACTGATCGGTCACGGCGGTTCCTTGTCGGATACGGGACTCACGGGCGGAGAACGTTCGTTCTCTGATAACCTCAACCAATCTAGAGAACGACCGTTCTCGGGTCAACGGAGCCGGTGATCGATCACACCACCGCAGACGCCCAGCTGCTCGACGCCGCCGAGGAGCTGTTCTATGGGCGCGGCATCCAGGCGGTCGGGATGGATGACATTCGGCGGGTGTCGGGTGTCTCGCTGAAGCGGCTGTACCAGCTCTACCCGACCAAGGCACGGCTTGTCGAGGCGTATCTCGACCGGCGCGATGAACGGTGGCGGGCGCGGCTCGCGGAGTACGTGGCGCGGCGGGGTGACGCCGAGCAACGGATCCTCGCGGTGTTCGACTGGCTGGAGGCATGGTTCGCCGAACCCGGGTTCCGCGGTTGTGCGTGGATCAACTCCTTCGGTGAGTTGGGCGCCGGTTCGCAGGCTATCGGCGCGCGGGCGCGCCAGCACAAGGAGGCGTTCCGCCGTTACCTGCGGGATCTGGTAGCCGCCGCCGGCCTGCCGGACGAACTCGCCGACCACGTCCTGCTGCTCGCCGAAGGCGCCATGGTCAACGCCGCGATCTTCGGGAGCACCGCGCCAGCATCACAGGCCAGGATCGCGGCGGCGCGGCTACTGGCAGCCACGAAGCGCGCTGGACACTAGTGTCCTGCGCCGAAAATCATGTCACTATTTCCCGCGGCCAAGGCGGCGCCGCGCTGCGTTGTCGTCGCCCCAGGTAGCTCCGCAACCAGGGGCTCCTCCGCCTTGCGGATGCATCCACCTGGATCCACGGAAATACGCAACGAACTTCCGACGCAGGACACTAGCTCACCACCGACAGCGGCAGTGCGAGGCCCGCGATGCTGCGCCGCACGACGGGCAGCCGGTCCGCGACGTCGTGCAATGCCACCGCCGACGGCGCGGTCGGATCACGCGCCACGACCGGCTCGCCAGCATCGCCCGCGGCACGTAGCGCGGCATCCAGCGGGATTTGGCCGAGCAGTTCGACATCGAGCTCGCCAGCCAACTGCGCGCCACCGCCGGAACCGAACAGTGCGGTCTGCTCGCCGCAGTTGCCGCACACCAGGGTGCTCATGTTCTCCACCACTCCGGCCACCGGCATCCGCATGTCGCGGGCCATCCTGCCCACCCGTGAGGCGACCGTCCGCGCCGCGGGCTGTGGCGTGGTCACCGCGAGCAGTGCCGCGCGCGGCACGAGTTCGAGCAGCGACAGCGTGATGTCCCCGGTACCCGGCGGCAGGTCGATCAGCAGCACGTCGAGCTCGCCCCATGCCACATCGGAGATGAACTGCTCAAGAGCCTTGTGCAGCATGGGCCCACGCCAGACAACCGGCTCCCCGTCGTCGACGAGGAAACCCACGGACATCAACCGCACGCCGTGCGCATCGACGGGCAGCATGACACCGCCAAGCGCCACCGGGCTGCGGCGCACCCCGAACAGCTGTGGCACCGAGTAGCCCCACACGTCGGCGTCGAGCAACCCGACCCGTTTTCCCGACCGGGCGAGGGCCACCGCCAGGTTCGCCGCAACGGTGGACTTGCCGACGCCGCCCTTGCCGCTGGCGACCGCGTAAATCCGGGTGCGCTCGCCGAGTTGCCCCGCTGTGTCGTCGCGCACCTGCTGGGCCACTCGCATGCGCTCGCGCTCGTTCATCGTGGTGAATGCGATCTCCAGGTCTCGCACGCCGTCCACGGTGGCGCTCGCGGCGGCGATGTCGGCGCTGAGTCGCTCTTGCAGCGGGCAGCCCGCCGTGGTCAGCGCGATCTCGACGCGCACCCTGCCACCGCGATCGACAGCGACCTCGCGCAGCATGCCGAGTTCCGCAAGCGACCGGTGGATCTCGGGGTCGGCAACGGCACCGACGGCGTCGCGCAGCGCGGTGTCAGTCGGCTGTGGCGAGCGCGCTCGGCGGGTCAGCATGAGTTCCTCCTTACGTCGCGGCTCATTCCTGCGCCACCCGATAGCCCCGGCGCGTCGGCGGCACGGGGCGCATCAGGAACTCCGGCCGACGTTGACCGCCCGGCCCCAGCGTGCTGCGGGTCAGCGCGAGCCATCGGGCGTAAACCTCCCTGGAGCGACGGGTGTCCACGTACACGTCGCCATAGCGGTCACCTTCCCTCGCGAGTTCCATCCGGATCTTCTGCAGCCAGCAGTGCATCCCGGAGTGCGGATCCGGCTGTACCGGAAAGGCCAGGTTCTGGTGCACACCGGGGTCGTCCCAGTCGATTCGACTCGAATCGGGGTCGGTGGAGTCGAACCTGCCGACGCCGCCTCGGTGGCGCAGCAGCCAGCTGTGCTCGCCGTCGGGGTGAGAGAGATCGACCATGCCGGACACCCAGCGGCTGCCTTCACCGGGATGTATCCGCCAGCGGCCCATGTGGTGCGAGAGCGCGCATACTCCTGGCCGGATGCCCTCGGTGACCCACACCCGTGCGACCAGGTAACCGATCTCCGTGCTGATCCGCACCAGGTCGTCGGTGGCGACGCCGTGCCGCGCGGCATCGCCGCCGTTGAGCCACAGCGGGTGGGTGTTGCTGATCTCGTTGAGGTACTTGGCGTTGCCCGACCGAGTGTGGACCAGCGTGGGCAGCCGGAAAGTGGGAACCAGCACCAGATCCCCGGCATCAAGGTCGATCTCGTCACGAGCCACGTGCGAGCGGATATAGCCAGGCGTGGCCTGCTCCGGCCAGCCCCAGTCCCGCATCGCAGTGGAGTACACCTCCAGCTTGCGCGACGGCGTGAGCCAGCCCGCGGTCACGGTGCCGTCCTCGTGCCGGACCCCGACCGAGCCTGCCTCACCCACCACCGGAACCTCGGCGTCCAGTGTCACCGGCCTGCGCATCACGCCGCCTGCGTCGGGTTCGGTACCGGCCAGTGCCTCCTCGGGAACCGGCCGCTCGTCGACCCGGTAGACCTCGTCGTCCACCTCGACGACGCCGTAGCGCCGCATGTACTCCAGCGGTGTCATGCCCTGCTCGGCGGCCTTGTCCGGCAGGCCAGGCACCTTGTTCTCGAACACCCACCGGTAGTACTCGTCAACGGTGATCTTCTCGCCCGCGCGGTACGGGGACTCGAAATGCTTGCGGATACCCAGTTCACCGTCAGGGTCGATGCGCCAGGACAGCTCGAACCAGAACTCGTCCTCCTCCCACACCTGCCCTGGGTTGGCGTCACGAGTATCGTCGTAGTCCATGCCGAGCTTGTCCATCGCGACCCGCCGCACCGGCTGGCGGAATCCCAGCCACCGCCCGGCGTGCGTCTCGTAGGACTGCGTGTCGTGGCGTTCGGGCCCGTGGCCCATCGGCAGCACGTAGTCGGCGAACTCGGCGGTCTCCGACCAGGTCGGCGTCAGGGCCACGTGCAGCCCGACCTTGGCGGGATCCGAGAGCGCCTCGATCCAGCTGAAGCCGTCGGGATTGGTCCAAATCGGGTTGTAGACCCGAGAGAAGTACACATCGAGGTGCCCTCGCCCCTCGGCGAGGAAATGCGGCAGCAGGATCGACATCTCATTGGTCGCCAGCGGGTACTCGGCGGGCCATGTCAGGTCGTTCCAGTGCTCGTGGGGCTTCGGCATGTTGGGGCCCTGCGGGATGAGCTTGTTCCAGCCGTTGGGGCTGGTGCCGCCCTTGGTGCCGATCGAGCCGGTCAGCGCGAGCACGAACCACAGCGCACGTGCCACCTGCCAGCCGCCCAGGTTACCCGCGCATGCCGAGCGCCACACGTGCGCGGCCAACCGGTGATCGCAGCCCGCCACGAGCTCGGCGATCTCGGCGATCTTCTCGGCGGGTATCGACGCCTCCTCTGCGGCGTATTCGAAGGTGTACTCGGCATAGTCTGCGGTGAGGCGATCGAGGAAGGTGTCGAAATCCTCGGGAGCGGCGGGATGGCACTCGGCAAGATAGGTGCGCCAGTTGAACCAGCGGTACAGGTATGCCCGATCGACCTGCCCGGTTCGCAGCAGGTATGCGGCGATCGCCAGCAGGATTGCCGCCTCGCTGCCGGGCCACGGCGCGAGCCAGGCGTCGGCGTGCGCCGCGGTGTTGGACATCCGCGGATCCACCACGACAAGTTTCGCGCCGCTCTGCTTGCCTTCCATGATCCGCTGCGCGTGCGGGTTGAAGTAGTGCCCGGTTTCCAGGTGGCTGGACAGCAGCAAGATGACTTTCGCGTTGGCATGGTCGGGTGATGGCCGGTCGTAACCTGCCCACAGCCCCATGCCGAACCGCGCGCCGGAGGAACAGATGTTGGTGTGGCTGTTGTGCCCGTCGACCCCCCAGGCGTTCAGGAAACGCTCGGCGAAACCGTCCTCGCCGGGGCGCCCGACGTGATACATGACTTCCTCGTGGCGCCCTTCCACGATGGCGGCACGGATTCTGCCCGCGATGTCGTTTAGCGCGTCGTCCCAGCTGACCCGCTCCCAGCCGCCGCCACCACGCTCACCCTTGCGCCGCAACGGGTACAGGATGCGCTCCGGATCATTGATCTGGTTGACCGTCGCGGGGCCCTTGGCGCAGTTGCGCCCGCGCGAGCCAGGATGCGCCGGGTTGCCCTCGAACTTCTTGATGGACAGATCGTCCTTGTCGACGTAGGCCAGTAAGCCGCAGGCACTCTCGCAGTTGAAACATGTGGTGGGAATGAGCATGTAGGAGTGCGGCACCTTGCGCGGGTGGGCCTTGGCGTCGTACGCGACGTGGTTGTCCCACTCCGAAACCGGCGGGTAGTTGCGCAGGTGCTCGTGGGTGCGCGCACCCGGCAGCACTGGTTCGGTATGGCTCACGGTTGGATGGCTCCTTCTAGGACAGCGGAACGTCTTGCCCCGCGCGGACGAACACGCTCTCGTAGGCCAGCAGCGCGGCCTGCACGATCACGCCTGCCACCAAGCCGGCGGCGAGTGGCCCGGCCCAGCCGATGGCGGCGAGCACGGCACCGACGACCGCGAGCGCGACGCCGCCCGCCCAGAACGTCCTGGCGTAGCGCCCGCGTGTCACCATGTGCGCCGCCGCCCCCGCCTGCGCGGTGGGGTGCCTGCCCAGGTACTCCAGCAGCAGCATCAGAACATGCAGCGCGGTTGCCACGGTCAGCGTGGCAAGTAGCAGCGCGCGAGCCGAAGCGCTGAGGTCGAACGCGATCGCGGCGATCGCCAGCACTCCGGTGCCGACCATGAATGCCTGCACGATCAGATGCCAGAAGAGTAACGGCGACTGCCAGAGGTCACGCCCCTCGGCCTGACCGAAGAGGAAGCCGGTGTAGCCGGTCGTCATCGCCGCGGCAAGCAACGTTGGCACGCTCAGTCCGAAGAGTATGGAATTGACCCCCGCCGCGCTCAGCACCCCGGCGGCACCCAGGATGCCGATCAACAGCCAAAATGTGAACAGTCCCGCGCCGATGGCTAGTGCCACCGATCCCCAGAACATCCAGGATCGGAAGTTGGGTTTGAGGAAGATGTAGAGGAACCGTTCCGGGCGCTTGAGGTCGGTGACCAGCAGGATTCCGGTGATGCCGATACCGGCTACGCCTATGGCAGGCGCCAGGATATTGCCGAGCGCGCCGAGATCGATTCCTGCCAACTGGGCCAGCGCGGCCAGCAGCATCGCACCTGCCCCGAATGCCTTGGTCCACAGGTAGGTTGTGACTCGCCAGCCCCACGGTCGGGGGTGCGCGGTGTTCAATGTGGTTCGTGCCTTGCTGACGGGGTCGGGCCGAAGATCGGTCGACGCTGCCCGCCGGTGCTCGTCGGGGCGGGCCCACAAATAGCTCTCGCCGGTGGGCGCCGCCAGCGGGTCGAGCACGGCGCGGTCCGCACCGAGGTAGAACACGTTCGGTCCTGTCTGCTGTTCCGGTGCCCGAACCTGCACCGGGTTGTTGTTGATCAGTTTCGCGATACCGCTTGTGGGGTCCTCCACATCGCCGACCCAGATGGAATGCGTCGGGCATACCACCACGCACGCGGGTTCCAGGCCCTCGTCCACCCGGTGCGCGCAGAAATTGCACTTGGCGGCGGTGTGGGTGTCCTCGTCGATGTAGATCGCATCGTATGGGCAGGCCTGCATGCAGGCCTTGCAGCCGATACACCGCTCGTTGTCGAAGTCGACGATACCGTCGTCACGCTTGAACAGTGCCTCGGTAGGGCAGATCTTGACGCACGGCGCGTCCGTGCAGTGGTTGCACCGCATTACCCCGAAATCGCGGGTGGTCGCGGGGAATTCCCCAGAATCGACATACTTCACCCAGGTGCGGAATTGGCCGACCGGTATCTCGTGCTCGGTCTTGCAGGCCACCGTGCAGGCATGGCATCCGATACATGTCCGCTGATCGATGGCGAAACCGTATTGCATGTGCCCTCCGAATCCGCTTTCCCCGACCGTGACGCTATGTCCGGGCGCGGTGCGTGAGGTACTGGCGTTGCCCTTTGGTCCCCCTAAAGCAGGCTTGGGGGAGCCGTTACCAGTGATGCCGGTCGCTTACCTGCCTGCGTGAGCGGCGGTTTCCTGGTTGGCGGCCAGAAAGGCAGCAGCGGTGGGGGAGAGCCTGTCGGCGCGGTGCACGATCGCGATGCGGCGTTCGATGGCAGGCGTCGTAGGCCGGACCACCGCACCGCGCTGCTTTGCTTCCTCGGCCAACGGCTCCGGCAGTAGCGTCGCGCCTGCACCTGCCAACACCAGGGGCATGATCGCTTCGCGGTGATGCGTCTCGACCACGATGTGGGCGGCCGCGCCGAGGCTGGCGAGCGCTTCCTCAAGGAGTGAGCGGGTTGACGTGCCGATCGGTGTGGCGACCCATGCCATATCGGCGAGCGCTCGCAGGGTGAGCGCCTTCGTGGGCGCGGCGGCGGTGTGCGGTGCCTGCACGACCACCAGCCGTTGCACCGCGAGCTGGCGCACTATGAGGTCGGAGTCAACCAGCGGCACATGCGCGAAACCCAGCTCGCATTCTCCGGTGCGCACCAGTTCTCCCACCGCTGTGGCATCCTCCGGCGCGGTCAGCCGGAACGTGATCCCGGGGTAGCGCTTGCGAAACTCGCCGACAAAGCCTGCGACAGGGTCCACGGCGAGAGTCGCAAGGGTCGCGATATCCAGCCGCCCCGCTGCCAGGCCCCGTACGTCCCGCACCGACTGCTGCGCTTCGCGCAGGTCCCGCAGCACCAGCCGGGCGGGGCCGATGAGCGCTTCTCCCGCAGGCGAGAGCACGAGACGGTGCCCGATGCGATGAAACAGCTCGATCCCGAGCTCCCGCTCCATGGTGCGCAGCGTCTGCGACAGCGACGGTTGGGCGATCCGCAGTGCGGCCGCGGCCCGGGTGACGCTGCCGTGCTCGACGATCGCCCTGAAGCATTCGAGTTGCCGTGAGTTCATAGGCTCACCCTATAGCCGTTAACATGTATTCGTCTTTGACCTATGTACTCGGAGGGTGTCGACTTGGAGCATGACCAGCGAGCGAGAAGGCACCGGGTGGCATGCCTTGCTGGTCGAGCCGCGACGCCCGGCGTGGATACGGGAGCGGCCCGGTGCGCACTGGCTGGTGGTCATCACGGTCTGCGTCGGAGCCTTCATGGGTCAGCTCGACGCGAGCATCGTGACGGTGGCGTTCCCGACGCTGCAGTCGGACTTCCACGCCACGCTGGGTTCCGTGGAGTGGGTCGCACTCTCCTATCTGCTGGTGCTGGTGAGCACGGTAACCGCGATCGGTCGGTTCGCCGACATGGTGGGGCGCAAGTTGCTCTACACCTACGGGTTCGCGGTGTTCACGCTCGCTTCGGTTGCCTGCGGGCTGGCACCGAACCTGCTGACCCTTGACCTGTGCCGAGTGGTGCAGGCGTTCGGTGCGGCGATGTTGCAGGCGAACAGCGTCGCTCTCATCGCCACCGCGATGCCAGCCGACAAACTAGGGCGAGGTATCGGCGTGCAGGGCGCCGCGCAGGCACTGGGCCTCGCTCTCGGACCGACCATCGGCGGTCTGCTCGTCGGGCTCGGCGGCTGGCGTTTGATCTTCTTCGTCAACGTCCCCGCCGGGGTGATCGGACTGCTACTCGGCTGGTTCCTGCTACCACGCAGCCGCCACCTGCAACGGCGAACTCCGTTCGACTGGTGGGGGCTGGTCGCCTTCATCCCGGCCGCTGGGGCGCTGCTCGCGGCGCTCTCCCTTGGCCGGGACCTCGGGTTCGCGTCGTTCCCGGTGATCGGTCTCTTCACGCTCGGCGCGCTCGGGTTCGTCGTATTCGTGACCCGCGAGCGGCACACCGCATCGCCCATGGTGGACCTAGCGCTGTTTCGGCGGGTGCCCTTCACCGCGGGTATCGTCAGCGGCTTGCTTTCCTACGCTGTGCTGTTCGGTGTGCTGTTCGTGGTGCCGTTCCTGCTGGAGCGTGGCTTCGGCGAACCGACGGGGACCTCAGGGCTGGTGCTGACCGCGTTACCTGCCGCCCTCGGGCTCACCGCGCCGCTGGCCGGTCGCCTCGCGGATCGGCTCGGTGCCAGGCCCTTGACAGTGACCGGCATGGTGCTCACCGCGGCTGGCCTGCTTGCCGCTGCGATGTTCCACAGTGGAATCACCGTGGTCGCTGCCGAACTCGCGCTGATCGGCGTGGGGTTGGGCCTGTTCACCTCTCCGAACAACGCCGCGATCATGAGCAGCGCACCGCGGCGGCAATCCGGCGCGGCAGGTGGGCTGCTGAACATGACGAGGGGCATCGGCACTGCCCTCGGCGTCGCGTTGACCGGCCTGATCTTCGGTCTCGGCGCCAACACCTCCGCGCCATCAGCCGGCTCGTCCGGCAACGCCGTCGGTGGCTTTGTGTATGCCACGATCCTGCTTGCCGCGCTGGCACTGCTCGCCGCGGGATTCGCCGCAATGCGTGGACGTAGTGTCCAGAGTACGGATCCGGCGCTCACCCTCGAATAGCCGCCGCACCGTCCCGCGCGCCCGGTGGTAACGGTCCGCGCGAGCCCGTACCGTGAGCCGGTGCCATTGTCACCCCATGTGCCCGAGATTGGCGCGCTTGACCTGCTGCTGAGTGTCGCTCGGCTCGGCAGCCTGGGGAAGGCCGCCCGGGCGCACGGTATCTCGCAGCCCGCTGCGGCATCACGGATTCGCAACCTGGAGCGCCTCGTCGGGGTCTCACTGATCATCCGGGGTTCGGCGGGATCGGCGCTGACCGAGCAGGGTGCGGTGATCGTGGACTGGGCCCGCAGGGTCGTCGACGCCGCGGCAGCCCTCGATGCCGGTATCGCCGCGCTGCGCAACCAGCAGGCCAGCCGGATTCGGCTGGCCTGCAGCATGACGATCGCCGAGTACCTGCTGCCAGGCTGGCTGGCGGAGTTACGGCGGCGACGCCCGGAAGCGATGATCGGAATGCAGGTGATCAACTCCGCGGCGGTGGCCGAACTGGTCCGCGACGGTGCGGTCGATCTCGGTTTCGTGGAAGGCGCTGAACTGCCCGACGGGATCGAGTCCCACGGCGTCGCGCACGATGAGCTCATGCTTGTGGTGCACCCAGGCCACGCCTGGGCCAGCCGGCGGCAACCGGTCTCCGCGGCCGAACTCGCCACCACGCAGCTGATTACCCGAGAACCCGGCTCGGGAACCCGCTACACGCTCGATCACCAGCTCGCTCAACTCGGCTTCGTCGCCCGTCCCGACCCGATCATGGAGCTGTCGTCAACGACCGCGATCAAGGCCGCGGTGGAGGCGGGCATCGGGCCCGCGGTGCTCAGCTCGCTTGCGCTGACCGAGGACCTGGCGCAAGGCCGGCTCGTCATGGTCCCGACGGCGGGGCTGGATCTGCGCCGCAGCCTGCGGATGGTGGTGCGTTCCGGCCAGCAGTTGCCTGCCGTGTTGCGCGACGTCGTGGCAGCCACGAAGGCCTAGAGCTGGTAGCCGGTCGGTATCGTGGCGACGATCGCGTCCGCGGTTTCGAGGACGAGCGGAGCCAGCTGCTCAACTCGCTCGTCGGGCATACGGATCGCCGGACCCTGCACGGCAAGTGCCGCGCTGGCGATGCCGTGGGCACCGAGAACGGGCGCCGCTACCCCGCAGACGCCGGGAATCCGCTCGGCCCGGTTGACGCTGAACCGGCGCTGCCGGATCTGCTCAAGGTCGCGCAGCAGCTCCCTCGGTGAGGTGATCGTCGTTGCTGTCAAACGCTTGAGCTCACCCAGTCGTGCTACCTCGGCATACAGATCCCCCGCGAAGGCGAGCAATACCTTGCCGGTACTGGTGCAGTACAACGGTATCCGCGCACCCACCGGTTGCGTGAACCGCAACTCCTGCTGCGACTCGATACGCAATACGACAAGAGCATGATCGCGGTCACGGACCACCAGATTGACCGATTCTCCGGTCGCCTCGGCCAGCCGCTCCAGCAGCGGCAGCGCCGCGTCGAACCCGAGGCTGTGCCCTGCGGCCCGGCCGAGCAGGAATGCCTCTCGCCCCAGCCGATAGCGTTCGGTCTGGATGTTCTGAACGACGTACCCGGCAGCGACGAGTGCCCGCACGATGCGGTGGGTGGTGCTGGTATGCAGTTGCAGCGCACGGGCGATCTCGGTCACCCCGACGTCGCCCTCGGCATCGCGCAGCACATGAAGTACCGATAGTGCCCTTGTGATGGTCTGCGTGCCCGCGACCTGTCCGTTCGAGGGTGGCGTTGACGCGAGATCGTGAACGGTGCGCACCTTTCACCTTTCCGCTAGCCCTTCCACATGTTGAAAACAATGTAGCAAGTGGGTCGATGGTGGCGACGCGGCCAGCCTGGTGAGCGAGTGCGCGCGTTGGCTCCCGCCTGCCTCAGGTGCTTACCCGCTCGGCGTTCGGTGCCACACCGAGCCGCCGCAGGGCACCGGCTACCTGGCTGGGAACGTCGGTCACGATGACGCCCGCGTTGCGCAGTGCGTCCACCTTGGAAGTGCCGCTGCCAAGGTTGCCGGTCACGATGGCGCCCGCGTGGCCCATGCGGCGATCGGGCGGTGCGCTGCGGCCTGCGATGAAGGAAACCACCGGCTTGCTGATCCCGGCGATGTAGTCGGCGGCGTCCTCTTCCATGGTGCCGCCGATCTCGCCGACCAGCACGATCGCCTCGGTGCGCAGGTCTGCATCCAGCGCTCGTATCGCATCCAGGGTGGTGGTGCCCAATATCGGATCGCCGCCGATGCCGAGGAACGCCGACTGCCCGTAGCCCGCGGTCACCAGGTTGAGGGCGACCAGGGTGCCGAGGCTGCCACTACGGGAGACGACACCGATGTTTCCGGGCTGGAAGATGTTCTTCGCGAAGCCCGGCATGATCCCCACCGATGCCTCGCCCGGCACCACGAGTCCCGCCGTGTTGGGCCCGAGTACCCGCGTGCCCGCATCGCGCGCTTCGGCCAGTACGTACATCACGTCGTGGTATGGCACGTGTTCAGTGAGGAACACGATCTTGCGCACTCCGGCGTTGATGGCATCGAGCGCGGCCGCCTTGGCGGCGAGCGGTGGTACGAACAGCACGCTCGCATCGATCCGGACGGCGCCAGCGGCCTCGACGACCGAGTCGTAAACCCCAACGCCGGAAACCGTGCGCCCGCCCTTGCCTGGGCTGACACCCGCGACTACCTTGGTGCCGCATTCCATCATCCGCTCGGTCCAGAAGGACCCCTGCCTTCCGGTGATTCCCTGCACGGCGACGGCGTCGTGTCCGGTGATCAGCATCAGTGCGCTCCCTCGAGTTCCGTGGCCTGGCCGGCAGCGGCTACCGCGGCTTTCACGGCGTCGTCCATATGCTCCTGCGGTAGCAAACCGAGCCGTTCGCGCACCAGTGCCACCGCCTCCTCCTCGCCCGTGCCGTGGATGGTGAAGAACATCGGGACATCCGGACGCAGTGCCTCGATCGCGGTGACGACCCCTTCGGTCATGACATCGGTGCGGGCGAACGCACCGCAGAAGTTGATCAGCAGGCTGCGCACGTTGGGGTTCGCCAGCACAAGGCGCAGTGCCGCGGTCGCCTTGGTATAGGCATCGCCGCCGATCTCCAGGAAGTTCGCAGGCCGCCCGCCGTAATGGTGCACGGCATCCAACGTCGTCATCGTCAGGCCCGCGCCGTTGGCGAGCACGCCAACCTCACCGTCGAGTTCGATGAATTGAAGGCCGAGTTCGCGGCCCTGCGCTTCCAGCGCAGTCTCGTTGGCCGCCACGCCGCCGCCTAGACCGCGCAGGAACTCCGGCGACCGCCGTGCGAGCGCACCAGGGTCGAGCGTGACCTTCGCGTCCAGCGCGACAACGCGGGCGTCCTCGGTAAGCACCAGGGGATTGACCTCGACGAGGTCGGCGTCCACCTCGCGGTAGAGCCGGTAGAGCCCGAGCAGCGCATCGGTCACGAGCACGCGTTCCTCGGGTGTGAGATCGCTTCTGGTGAGTAGCGCGTCGGTATCGGCGGCGGCAAGCCCGACTCGGATATCGACCGGAAGCCTATGCATTTTGCCGGGGGCGGTGGTGCTCACCGCCTCGATGTCCATCCCGCCCTCGGTGGAGAACAGCACGAGCGGGCTCTTACTTGCCGGGTCGTTGAGCACGGCGGCGTAAAGTTCACGCGCGATCGGCAACGCCTGCTCGACGAGCACCTCGGTGACCACGAAACCGTTGACGGGCGCACCGAGCAGGTCGGCGGCGGCTTGTTGGGCCAGCAGAGGAGTGTCGGCGAACTTGATCGCACCAGACTTACCGCGCTTGCCTGCCGGGATCTGCGCCTTGATCACGACGCGTCCGCCCAGCGCGCTCGCCACTGTCGCGGCATCACCGGCCTCTCCGACCACAGCGCCGTCGGGGGTGGCGAGGCCCGCTCCGGAGAGCAGTCGCTTTCCTTGGTGTTCTAGTAACTTCACGCCTTCACCGTCCGTAGGTGTCGAAGTAGTGGCCCCAGAGTTGTTCCTCTGTGGGGACTCGCGGTGGGATGACGCGGGCAAGCCTCGTGATATTGAGGAAGTGCCGGTAGGACAGGTTGTCACTGATACTGTTGCCCGCCCAGGTGCCTGCGCCCATGGTCAGGGTGAAGCCAAGACCGTTGTCGAAGCCGCCGCCGGTGCCGAAGCAGTGCGCCTGGTTGACCAGTACCCTGGCCACCCGCAGTTTCTCCGCTACCGTGTGCGCCAGCCGTTCGTCGCGGGTGTGAATTCCACAGGAGTGACCGGCTCCCTGGTAATCGAGCAGCCGCTGGATCCGCCGCAGCGCGGCGTCGAAGTCCTGGTACCGGTAGACGGTCAGCACGACGGACAGCTTTTCCCCGCTGAAGGGGTAATCGGGGCCGACACCGTCCTCTTCGACCATGAAGAACTCGGCCTTGCGAGCCTCCGAGGAATCCAACCCGGCGAGCGCGGCGATCTTCTCGGGTGGTTGCGCGGTAATCGCCGAGCTGAGTTTCCCTGTCGGCCACATCACCGCTTGCAGGCGGCTCTTCTCCTGCTCGGTCAACAGGTATCCTCCCTGCTCGCGCAACCGGGCAAGCGCTTGTTCGTATACTGCCTCGTTGACGTGCAGCGAGTTCTCCGAGGAGCAACTGGTCGCGTAATCGAACACCTTGCTGCGCTTGACCTTCTCGGCGGCATCGGCGAGGTCGGCGTCGGCCTCGATGATCACGGGAGCGTTGCCAGCGCCGACGCCGATGGCGGGAGTACCGCTGCTGTAGGCCTGCCGCACGTTGCGCTGTGAACCGGTCACCACGACCAGATCCGCCTGCCTCATCAGCTCGGCGGTCAGTGGTTTGCTCGGCTGGGCGATGAACTGCACGAGGTCGCGCGGTGCACCGACCTTGTCCAACTCGGCATGGATGTAGTCGACGAGCAGTGCGCAAGTGGATGCGCCCTTAGGCGACGGCGAGATAATCACGGCGTTGCGACCCTTCAACGCCATCATCGTCTTGTTGGCTGGGGTGGCGGCAGGGTTGGTCGACGGGCAGACCGCGGCTACCACGCCGACCGGCTTGGCGTATTCGGTGATCCCGAGCCTCGGATCCCCGCCGATGACTCCCACCGAAGGGGCTCCGGTGAGGTCGCGCAGGGTGCCGATGGTCTTGCGCTGGTTCTTCGAAACCTTGTCCTCGGTCCGACCGAGGCCGGTAGCGTTGACCGAGAGTTCGGCCAGCGCGAGCGCCCGTTCCGGCTGGTAGATCGCCCAGGCCGCCGCGGCGACCACGTCGTCGATCTGCTGCTGCGAGTAGCTCCCGGCTATCGCCTGCGCGGCGCGCGCCCTGCTGATCAGGGTCTCGATGGACGCGCAGGCACCGTCGGGCACCGGGGGGTTGGGCTTGTCAGGCATCTCTGTCCTTCCGTACCGCTGCCGCTGTGGGCTCGAACGGGGCACTGGTCGCCGACCACGCCGCGTCAGCGCGCAACCGTGAACGACTCATTCGTTTCATATTGTGGCATCTAATTTCAATCAGGATAGCAGCGCCTCGGCCCTGGTAAACCAAGAATACTGCCAAAATGTGCGTGACCGTTGACACAGCGTCGATCCTGCTCTAGCGTCAAATGGCATGGTATTTCATAGTATGGAATAGCTGCCAGATCGCAGTGGCGGATCGCCG
>JBOHEL010000060.1:0-15858 GCA_050700995.1 Sciscionella sp.
TTCCTGGTCGCCCAGTGTTGGTCGGCGGCCATCCTGTCCGACATCAAATTGTCGAGCTCGGAGCCGCCCCGGGTCCGCCCCACCGTGCTGGCCCGCCTGGGTCTGGACGACGAAGCAGTTTTCGAGGTGGACTGGGACGACCTCGACCGGGTCGTGACCCCTGACCACCTGACCTCGCTGTACATCCCGGCCCTGGGTGCCCCCATTGCCGGGGAGATGACCCGCCTGGCCCAACTGGTGCGCCGATTGCGGGCCGACTGTCCCTGGGACAGGGCGCAGACCCATGAGTCGCTTACACGACATTTTGTAGAAGAGACTTACGAGGTGCTCGAAGCCATCGAGGACCTCGTCGCAGCCCAGGCCGGCGCCCAGACCGGCGCCGCCGGACACAAGGCCCAGAGCTGGGCCGCCTCCCTGCCGGATCGCCCGGCTGGCGACAGCGTCCAGGTCGGTCGGGCCGAGAGTGCCCTGGCCGAGAGTGCCCTGGCCGAGAGTGCCCTGGCCGAGAGTGCCCTGGCCGAGAGTGCCCTGGCCGACGCCTATACCCACTTGGAGGAGGAACTGGGAGACGTCTTGTTCCAGGTCTTCTTCCATGCAGGCCTGGCTGGGGAGGCGGGCCAATTCGATGTGGCTGACGTGGCTCGGTCGGTGCACGACAAGCTGGTGGGCCGCCATCCCCACGTCTTCGGGTCGGTCCGAGCCGACACGCCCGATCAGGTCATGGCCAACTGGGAGCAGATCAAGAAGGCCGAGAAGGGGCGTTCCAGCCTCATGGACGGCATTCCCCGCTCGCTTCCGGCCCTGTTGTACGCCCACAAGGTCCAGCGCAAGGCGGCCTCGGTCGGCCTGGACTGGCCCGATGTCACCGGCGCCATGGCCAAGGTGACCGAGGAGTTGGCCGAGGTCCAACTCGAGCTGGAGCCCGGTGGCGCCCGTCTGGCCTCACAAGAGCCCGTCGGAGCCCATCGACCGTCACAAGAGCCCGGTGGTGCCCGTCTGGCCGATGAGGCGGGGGATCTGTTGTTCTCGGCCGTGAACGTGGTGCGCCACTTGGGACTGGACCCCGAGGCCGTCCTGCGCGGTGCCGCAGGCAAGTTCGCCGATCGGTTTCGATCCATCGAGCGCTCCTGCGAACACGACGGGGTCGACCCAGCCGGCCTGTCCCCGGCCGAATGGGATCAGGCCTGGGAGAGATCCAAGCTCTCTCCGGGTTGAGCACAGCCGGCGTCGGGCCGGACCACCGTCGTCGAGCGCGAATAACGGTCAGCTAGTGCTGCTCGGGGTGGACCGGCGAACACAGGCGGCGACTCCAAGTGGACCGACGGCCAAGAAAGTTCCAGCCGCCGATGGCCCCTGTGAATCCGGCCAGTTCCCTTGTGGGATCAAAGCTTACACCATTTCCCAGGGAGCTTCGTGAGTGACTACCAGTTGGTCGCGACGTAGGTGGCCTCCAGGTAGGCGTCGATGCCTTCATAGCCGCCTTCGCGTCCGAGGCCTGACTGCTTGATGCCGCCGAACGGTGCGGCCGGGTCCGAGACCAGACCGCGGTTCAGGCCGACCATGCCGACCTCCAGTCGCTCGCAGATTCTGAGCCCGCGGGCCAGGTCGCCGGTGTAGACGTAACCGGCCAGGCCCATCTCTGAAGAGTTCGCGATCGCTAGGGCATCATCTTCGTCGCGGACCGTGATGATCGGCGCCACCGGGCCGAACACTTCCTCGGTCGCAACCGCTGAATCGCGCGGGACCTCGGTCAGCACCGTCGCAGGATAGAAGAACCCCGGCCCGTTCGGCCGCTTCCCGCCCAGCATCGCCCACGCGCCAGCCGCCACCGATCGATCCACCTTGTCGGCGATTCCCTCGACCGCGCGTGCATTGATCATCGGGCCGAGCTGGGTGTCCTCGTCGGTTCCGGCGCCCAGATGCAATCCGCCCATCCGCTCGGCCATTTTGGCTGCGAACGGAGCCGCAACCGATTCTTGCACCAGGAAGCGGTTCGCGGCCGTGCATGCCTGTCCCCCGTTGCGGGTCTTTGCCAAGATAGCGCCGTCCACAGCCGCGTCCAGATCTGCATCACCCAAGACGATGAATGGGTCGTTGCCACCGAGCTCGAGGGAGGCGTTGACGATCCGGTTGGCGGCCTGCTTGAGAAGGGTGCGACCGACTCCTGTCGAGCCGGTGAACGACAGCTTGCGGACCCGTGAGTCGGCCAGCGCGGCTTGCACCAACTCCGCCGGATGATCGGTTGTAAGTACATTCACCACCCCAGCCGGCACGCCGGCATCGGCCAGCAGGCCAGCCAGCAGCAGCGCGGTCAGCGGAGCGTCCTCAGCTGGCTTGAGCACTATCGTGCAACCGGCGGCCAGAGCCGGTCCGATCTTGCGGGTGGCCATCGCGGCAGGGAAGTTCCACGGTGTCAGCAGCAGCGCGACACCAACCGGCTTGCGGAACGTAAGGATCCGGTTAGTTCCGGATGGTGCAGTGCGCAGGGCGCCGTCGATCCGAACGGCTTGCTCACTGAACCAGCGGAAGAACTCGGCCGCGTACGTGACCTCGCCACGCGCATCGCTCAGTGACTTGCCCGTCTCCAGCGACATCAGCAGGGCGATCTCCTCTCGCCGGGCGATCGTCAGCTCGTAAGCCGTGCGCAGCAGATCAGCCCGCTCACGTGGCGCGGCAGCCGCCCACGCCGGCTGCGCGCGCGCCGCGGCAGCTATCGCGCGATCCAGGTCGTCCAACCCCGCGCGCGGCACCTGGCAGATTGACTCGCCGGTGGATGGGTTCAGCACACCGAAACTGCCAGCCGAGCCCCCGCCCCACGCACCATCGATGAACAGTTCGGCGGCGGTACCCCACGGTAGGATCATGCGCGGCTCACGATGGGATCCTCAACGACGTCGAGGCATTTGGTCGGCAGGTCGTCATCGATGACGAGAGGCTGTGGATCCCGGAGCACGCCGCCCGCCCATCGGTTGCCGCCCCCAGTGTTGGCAAGTATATCGATGCGTACCGAATGCATCAGCGCCCGTTCGATCACACGCCCTCCGCTTTCGCAGGTGGCAGTGGGTCAAGTGGGTCGGCGGTGGCGCGGCCGAGGTAGGACGTGCTGACGCGGCTATCCTCGGCAACGGCGGAGGCTGGGCCCTCGAGGATGATCTGTCCTCGCTCAATTAGGTATGCGTAGTCGGAGTGTTGCAGGGCAAGTGCGGCGTGCTGTTCGACAAGGAGGATCGCTGTTCCGTCGTCGCGCAGGCGAGACAGCGCGGCGAGCATCTCGCGGACGACGATGGGGGCGAGGCCCAGGGATGGCTCGTCGAGCAGCAGGACGCGTGGCTTGGACATCAGGCCGCGCCCTATCGCGACCATTTGTTGCTGACCGCCGCTGAGTCGGTCGCAGCGGTGATGGGCGCGTTCGCCGAGGACGGGGAAGATGTCAGCTACGTACTTCAGTGCTTCGGCGCGCTGACGGCGGGTGCACTTGAGGGCATGCGTTCCGAGTAACAGGTTCTGGCGGACAGTAAGCTCTCCGAACAGTTGGCGGCCCTCCGCTATGAGGGCCATACCAGCACGGACGACCTGTTCCGGGGACCGGCCGGTTAGATCGAGGGAGTCTAGCTGGACGCTTCCGCCCATGGGCTTCAAGGTCCCGGCAAGAGTGCAAAGCAGCGTCGACTTACCCGCGCCATTTGCTCCAATCAGTGAAACGATCATGCCCCCCGCCACACTCAGTGTCACGTCGCGGACGACGCGAACCCGTCCGTAGCCGCCGCTGAGAGCCTTCAGGGAAAGGGAGCTGTTCATAAGGCAATCCCAAGGTATGCCGCCTTCACCCGGTCATCGTGAAGCACCGCGCCAGGGGTCGAGTCCGCGATCTTGCGACCTTGATCGAGAACGACGACTCGGTCTGCCACGGACATGACCAGGCTCATGGCATGTTCGACAAGCAGCACGGCGAGCCCGGTGTCGGCGAGAGCGCCGAGTAGGCCACCTAGAGCTTCGGTCTCGCGGTCGTCCATGCCTGCAGCCGGTTCGTCAAGTAGCAGCACGGTCGGCTCGGCAGCCAGCGCTCTCGCTATCTCCAGAAGACGCTGGTGTCCGCAAGGAAGTTCGGTGGCGGCTTGCTGTTCAGACGCATCGAGTCCGACGAAGCTGAGCCAATGCCTGGCGCTGACGGTGGCCCGGCGAGCTTCGCGGCCGGCCCGGCGGGTACCCAGGGCGGAGGCGAGCAGCGAGTCACGGTGGTGCGCATCGCGCGCGAGCCGAACCGTTTCGAGGACGCTCATGCCGGCGAACAGACGGGGTGTCTGAAACGTGCGAGCCAGACCCAGGCGAGCGATCTCATCGGCTCGTCGTCCGTCGATGCGGCTGTCGGACAAGGTGATCGTTCCGCGGGTCGGTACTAGGACTCCTGAGAGTAGATTGATCACCGTCGACTTGCCGGCGCCGTTGGGCCCGATGAGCGCGGTGATGGTGCCTGGAAACAGCTCGAAGTCGAGTTGGTCGGCGGCGACGATTGGACCGAAGCGCTTGCTGAGTTCTCTTATTTGCATGACTGGACTGTCCGCGTTCGTGTGCACAGTGACTTGCGGAGCGGGTGAGATGTGCGGGACGGGATCGACGACTTCGGCGTGAAGCGCGCTGCCTGTCTCAGTCGTGCGGGCAGCGACCGCGGGGGTACGCAGCCCGCGCGCGACGCTAAGGAGACGATTCAGCCCGTCCCGAGCCGGCACGCTGGTCGTGATACCGGCCAGGCCGCGACGGAGCAGCAGTGCGAATATGATCAGTAGCAGCCCAGACAGAAGTAGTTCGGTGTTTTGGGCCGCGACACTTGCCGATCCGTGATCGAGGAAGTAGCGGACCGTCTGCAACGCGACAACACCGAGGAACCCTCCATATACCGATCCGAGGCCACCGATGATGACGAAGGTAACCAGGTCGATGGTAAGGGTGAGCCCCCAAGTCGTGGGGTCGGCGAAGCGGAAGTAGAACACCCATAGGGCGCCGGCCAATCCGGCCATCGCGCTGGAGGTGGTGAACACGATTAGCTTGAGCCGGAATGCGCGCAGCCCGAGAACTTCGGACGCGGGTTGGTCGATGCCGATTGCCCGCAGCGATAGCCCGATCCGCGAGCGCCAGAGACTTGAGGCAAGTACCAGGCATACCACGAGCACCATCAGGCTGCAGAGGTAGAAGGTGGTGGAGCTGGTCAGGCCGATGCCGCCGACCCGAAGTGAAGGGACGCCGAAGGTGCCCCGCGTGCCTCCGGTGAGTCCCGTGTCCTCGGTTACTGCCACGAGCAGGCCGAGGTTAACCGCAAGTGTTGCAATCGCCAGGTTGAGTCCGTCTAGACGCAGCGTCAGCCACCCGATGACCATTCCACCGGTTGCAGCGACGGCGATTGCAGCGACCAGGGCGAGGCCAGACGGCCAGCCGTGGGTAGCCGTCAGGATCGCTGCAGTGTATCCACCGAGTAGGTAGAAGGCTCCTTGACCAAGGCTCAGCTGCCCCGCCATGCCCATGACCAGGTTGAGGCCGGTTGCACCAATAGCTAGCAGTACCGCGACAAGAGCGGCATCGAGTACCCCCCCTGCGCCGGCCAGCATCGGAAGCAGGCCGGTCAAGGCTATGACCACGATCGGGAGGAACCTACGCAAACGACGCGAGACGCTCTCGCTCGGCAACGGCGGCGGTGGAATCACGAGTGCGGACACGAGGTGAGGCCTGGTGTGCTGCAAGACTCGCGTCTTACGGAGGTCCGTGGTGCGGCGTGAGCGGCGGTGCAGGCGGACGAGAACCCCATCTGCGCGGGTGATGTCGCGCACGTAGAGGTATGCGAGCAGGACGCCGTAGACGACGAGCTGTGGGTAGGTCGAGGAGACGTAGCCGGCGGCGAGGGAGGCCACGATGCCCAGCCCAATACCGGCGGCGACGGCCCGCACCGGTCTGCGAAACTGGCCGATCGCCGCGGCGATGAACCCGGTTAGTCCGATGGACACTCCGCTGCTCCAGGACACTAGGGTGAGCGGCACGGTGACCGCGCCGACAAGCCCGCACAAGGCGCCGGACATCACGAACGCGGCGAGCGAAAGGGGCCCGATGCGGACGCCGAGCAAGCGGGCACCCTGCGGGTTGAGCGCCATCGCCCGCATGGCCCAGCCGGTCCTGCTGACCCGGAAGAACCCGGCGACGGCAATGAGGGCGATTGCGGTTACCCCCCAGATGAACAGGACCTGCGTGCTCAGTCGCGCGCCGGCAACGCTGATGACACCTGGGACGAACGCGGGCGCGGCGTGCAGGTCGGAACCGAAGACGACCAGAGCGAGTCCGCGCAGAACGACGGCTACGCCCAGCGACGCGACGACAAGCGCCAGCGGGCTGGCCTTGCCCCGCACCGGTGCAACGGTCAGTCGCTCCTGGACCGCCGCGATGATCGCTACCGCGGCGACCGCTACCAGGGAGGCCAGTGGCCACGCCAGGCCGCGGTGCAGGCTCCAGGCCGCGACCATCGCGCCGGCCATCACGTAGTCGCCCTGGGCGAAGTTGTACACACCGGTGACGCTCGCGATGATCACGAAGCCGAGCGCGACGAGTGCACTTATGCAGCCGACACTCGCGCCTGACAGGACAAGCTGAGACAGCTCGCTCACGATGACACCCGGAATCCTACGATGGGGCTTACGGTGTGGACCCGGCTGGGTCAGCGCCCGGTGCGAGCACCCAGGAGGCCGTTGTCCCGCTCACCTTCACCGCGACGTCGACGTAGCTCTCGTTCCAGGTGCCGACAAGCCGGTGGTTCGACGGCGAGGTGTTGATCACGCCGTGGGTGGTGGTGAGGTTGCCGTGGAAGCTTGCGAGAGCCATGGCGATGTTATCCCGGGTTGGCGTCTTTCCTGCCGTGATCAGGTCGCGGGCCGCTTGTGCGAAGGCCTCGACAGCGTCGTTGCCGTAGATACTGAACCCTGCCCAGCTGCCGATCTGCTGGATGTAGCTGTCTCGATAGCTGATCAGGGTCTGCCGCAATGGGTCGCCGGGCAGCATTATTTGGGGGACGTTGGCCTTGTGGATCGCGAAAACCACGCCGTCACAGTTCTTCCCGCAGGCGTCGCGTAGCGCCGGAATTGCGAGCCATTGGTCGGAGATAATCGGTTGGGTTATCCCGAGTTGGCGGGCGGCGGCGAAGCTACTCGGGTTTAGCCCTTCGATGAAGTACGCGTCCGGGTTCGCGTTACGCATCTTCGTCAGTTGCGGGATGAGCGCGTCGACCGATGCGGTCGAACTCGCGGTCTCGTTGTCCACCACCTGGCAGCCCAGTTCGGCGCATCGTTTGGTAAGCGCGTCCTGTATTCCGACGGAGTAGTCGGTATCGTAGTGAATTTCGGCGACCCGTTTGACGCCGTCGTGCTTCACCGCGTAGGTCAGCGAGGAGGTTGCGTACTCGCCGGCAAAGGAGTTGTGGAAAACGTACTTCGCGGCCGGATGATCGACGGCGTCGCTGGCGGTGGCGATCACGATGGGCAGCCTGATGCTGTCACTCTGGGCTTTCACGGCCAGCGCGCCCGTGACAGCTCCGAAGAATGCGCCCACGACGTCGGACTGCGCGGCGCTGCGGTATGCCGACACGGCGCCGGCAGTGGTACTGCCGGTTTGGAACGTCTGAAGCGTGAGCTTGCGGCCGGCGACACCACCGGAGGCGTTGATGTTAGTGATTGCAACCTTCATGCCGTTGACGAAGTCGGGACCGCCTTCGGCTACGGAGCCGACCAGCACCCCGAGGGTGATCGGTCCCTTGTCGGTCGCGGGAGATGAGGCAGTACGGCTGCTACATGCCGTGATTGTTACCGCCGTAACCGCTAGCACAGCTAACATCCTGAATCTTAGGTGTCTCATACGCAGCCCTTTCGATAATCACTTGACTGGGTGCTGTGCATCGCGAGCGGATGCCTCCGACGGCAATAGACCACCAGCTCGTTACACCGACGTTACGGCGCATTCGATCCCCTGCCCCGTGGCTGTAGCGCGACCCGTGTAACGCCAGGGGAACGCCGAGCGGGCAGGATCTGGCGCGAACGGACCGGAGCCGGCTGCTTTCGGCAATGGCATGGCAATCGGACGCCGTGAAACCTCAACGCGACGGGAAACACCCATGACTTCACCGATCTCCACTCTCGTTCGGGCCTCGGACGGTACCGGGCTCGCAGTGACCGAGTCCGGCCGCGGTGACCCGCTGCTATTTATCGCTGGACTGGGTTACGCGTCCTGGAGTTGGACCCGCCAGGTGAGCGGTCTGGCCAGCCGGTTCCGGGTGGTGACGGCGGACAACCGTGGGACCGGAGGTTCGGATAAGCCGCCCGGCTTGTACAGCGTCTCACTCATGGCCGACGACATGGCCGCCGTCATCGACAGCCTTGGCACAGGTTTCGTGCACGTGGTCGGCGCCTCGATGGGGGGCTACATAGCGATGACGCTCGCGCGACGGCATCCTGACCTGGTGCGATCCTTGACCCTGATCGCCACTTCGGCCGGAGGACCGGGATCGATACCAGTGCCGGATTCGACCAAACGTGCCTGGGCCCAGGCGGCCGAAGACGGTCCGGAAGGGTTTGCTCGGGCCACCATGCCGCTCGCGTTTCGCCCGAATTGGAGTGCACAGCATCCAGATCAAGCCGAACAGTTGTTGCAGATGCGCCTGGCCGCGCCGACACCACAAGCTGCCTGGCAGGCCCAGTTTGAGGCCTGCGAGGAGTTTCTGCGTGCCGGGCTCCCGCCGGGCGCCGTAGTCGAGCAACCGACTTTGATCATGCATGGCACCGCCGATCGCATCGTACCCTTCGACAACGCTGCACACCTGTGCGCGCTCATTCCAGACGCACGGTTCGTTTGCTTGGAGGAGGCCGGCCATCTGTGTTGGATCGAGCAGGCCGACCGGGTGAACGAGCTGATCAGCGCTCATGTGCTTAGTGCCCCTCCGTGCGGTGAACGCCGGTGATCACGAAAGCGGCGGTCCTGTCCGATCCGCAAGCCGAACCGCCGTACGCGGTCAGCAAGCCGCTCGTCGTGGAGGATCTGATACTCCAGGCCCCCGGCGACGGGCAGGTGCTGGTTCGGGTTGGCGCGGCCGGGCTGTGTCACTCAGATCTGTCGGTGATCGATGGCTCGCGCCCCCGGCCGTTGCCGATGGCGCTGGGTCACGAAGGTGCCGGGATCATCGAAGAAGTTGGTCGGGGTGTGTCCGGTCTGAGGGCCGGCGATCACGTGGTCTTCTGCTTCGTGCCTGCCTGCGGGCGCTGCGTCGAATGCATGTCCGGCCGTCCGGCTCTGTGCGAACCGGGCGCACTAGCCAACGGTGCAGGCACGCTGAGCGATGGGACCTGCCGTTTGAGTCGGCCCGGCGGCCACCTGGTGCTCCATCACTTGGGCATCTCCTGCTTCGCGTCGCACGCGGTCGTTTCCGAAGCCTCGGTCCTCCCCATTACTGATGCCATCCCGCTGCAGGTGGCCGCCCTGTTCGGGTGCGCACTGCTGACCGGTGTTGGCGCCGTCGTGAACACGGCGCGGGTCGAACCGGGCACCTCGGTGGTCATCTTCGGCCTGGGTGGCGTGGGCATGGCCGCGGTCATGGGAGCCGCACTCGCCGGAGCGCATCCGGTGATCGTCGTTGACCCCAACAGGCAAAAGCACGAGCAGGCATGCGCGGTGGGCGCCAGTGGCGGTCTCGTCCCATCCCTTACCCTCACCGCGCAGATACGCGAGCTCACCGGCGGCGGTGCGCACTACGCGTTTGACGCCGTTGGGAACACCCGGGTGCTGGCAGATGCCTTCACCGTGACGCGACGCGGAGGAACGACGGTCGCTATTGGCTTGCCACACCCAGTACACAAGGTCGAGTTGCCCGCGGCGGTCATCGCCGCGGAAGAGCGTCGCATCTTGGGCTCCTACTTGGGTTCGTCGGTGCCTGTCCGGGATGTGCCGCGACTGATCGGGCTCCACGAGGCGGGCAAGCTTCCGGTCGAACGACTGCTCAGCCGGACAGTCGGCTTGAACGAGATCAATGAGTCGTTCGATCGTCTGGCCGAGGGCTCGTTGCTCCGTCAGGTAGTCGACCTCGACCCTGACATCTGACGAGGGCGGCCCAAGTATTCGAGTCGGCTGTAACGGCGCCGTAACAGCCGGCGCTATGGTGCCTAACAGAGCAGGCTGTAGTTGGGATGAGAGTCGAGCGAGGAGTCCGCGATGCCATTGATCGAGGTGCAGGATGGCGTTCGGATCGCCTACGAGGACCGCGGATCGGGCGAGCCGATCGTGTTCGTCCACGGCTGGGGCGGAAGCGGTGACGTTTGGGATTACCAGGTTCTGGACCTCGCCGATCGCTACCGCGTCATCACCGTGGACCTGCGTGGTCACGGCCGATCCGACAAACCGTGGGGCAACTACGAATACGACTTGTTCTGCAGCGACCTGCAGGTGCTGATGACCCGTCTCGCGTTGGACAACGTCACCCTGGTCGGATGGTCGATGGGCGGGCAGATCGGCCTGAAGTACGTGCACACGATCGGCGCCCCAGTCCGACGCCTCGTGATCACCGGCAGCGGACCGCGGTTCCTGCAAGCTGCCGACGCGCCCTTCGGTGGTGCGGCGGACAGCGCGCAACAACTATGCGATGCGATCCGCGACGCCCGGGCTGAGACGATCACGGGCCTATACGCGAATAATTTCCATCGGACCGACCTGGATGCGACCCGGGACTGGTTCATTCACATCGGTCTCGCGGTCCCGGCGTTCGTCGGTCTGTCCAGCTTCCAGGCGTTGCTCGCAGAGGACCTACGCGCGGCGTTGCCGGAAATACAGATGCCCATAGCCGTGTTCAGCGGTCGCCACGATCAGATCTGGGATCCGCGCTGGTCTGAGCTGGTCGCCGAACTGGCGCCACAAGCCGAACTCACCTACTTCGACAACAGCGGTCATGTCGCCTTCGTCGAGGACCGGTCCGCATGGAACGCTGCACTGGCCAAGTTCATCGACTCCGTACCCTGACCACAAACCGACCCTGTTCCGAGCGCCATCCTACGCTGGCGCTGTGAGCAGAGTCGATCGGGCGTCGCTTCGCCCGCCGCGCCCCCGCGCCGGTGTCGTCCCGCGCTGGGTGTTGGCCCGCGGCGACAGAGTTGCCGACGCGCCGGTGCTGCTCATTGAGGCCGAAGCAGGCTACGGCAAGACGACGGTCGCCGACCTGCTCAGCGCCGGGCGTCTGAGGGTCTGGTACAGCCTCGGGGCGGCAGACCGCGACCCGCGGGTCTTCATCGCCCACCTGATTGCCGGCTTCGGTGAGGCAGTGCACTATCACGACCATCGGCGCGCGCCCATCGCCGCGTCCGTCATGTCGGAGGCGGCGCCGTGGCCGCATCTGCTGGATGAATTGATCGACGAACTAGACGCCTCGGCGCCGCACCATTGGTTGGTCCTGGACGACTATCACCTGGTCGCCGGTTCCCACGTCGATGACGTGGTCTCCCGTTTGATCGAACGACTGCCACGGTCGATGCAGATCGTCATCGTCAGCAGGCGCGAGATCATCATACCGAACTGGACCCGGTCCCGCGCCTATGGGCAGATACGCCGTATCGCGCGCGCCGACCTGGCATTCAACGTCGACGAGACCGCCGTCCTGTTTAGTGCTGGATACGGCATCGCCCTGAGCCAGACCCAAGCCCAACTCTTGGTCGAGGAGACCGAGGGATGGCCGATCGCGTTGAGCCTGCTGGCACAACAACTGATCGAACGGGGCCTGGAACTGGAGACACTGCTTGGCGAACTACCCGACAACCGTGCCGCGGTGTTCGCCTATCTCGGCAACCAGGTGCTGAGTGCGGCGCCGGAGCACGTGCGCGTTTTCCTCGCTGCCAGTTGCTGTCTGGAGGTCATGAACACCGCGGCATGCGCGGCCGTCGCCGGATCGAGCGTGCCCGCCGCGGCTCAGGTACTTCGAGACATCAGCCGCGACGGCATGTTCTGCTCGAACATCGGCAGCGGCCTGTACCGCCTGCACCACCTGTTCCGGGAGTACCTGCGTGCTGACCTGGGGGCTGAGCAGAACCGCTTGTTCGAAGGCCGCGCGGCAACGTATTTCCGCGACGCGGGCGAACTGGAACAGGCCGCCAGGCACAGCCTGCGAGCGGGACAGCACGAGTGCGCGGCACGCGATCTGAGCCAACTACGCGATGTCTTGAACCGGACTGGCCGCTACCTGACGCTGCTGTCCTTGACCGACCAGTTGCCGCGCGCAGCGCTGTTAGCACACCCGGAGTTGCTGGTCGCCCGCAGCGTCGCCCTGAGACTGACGAGCCAATACCGGGCCGCGCTTGCCGAAGCCGGTTCCGCACAGGAACAAATGGCCTACCAAAACGACAGGGCTGGGCTCTATGCCGGCCTGGTCGCGGAGGCAACGGTGTACCTCGACACCGTTCAACCGTCGGCCGCTGTCTCTAGCCTGGCCCGCGCCGGTCTGCTCAGCCGCAGCCTTGGGGAGGATGAACGCATGAGTTGGCCTGTGCTGGTGGCCGAGAACCGGCTGAACGAAGGCCGCCTGCCCGCGGCCGAGCGCCGCTTCCAAAAGCTTACCAACTCGACGGATGATCACGCCCGAAGCAGGCTGCGCCTGCTGGTGCGTCAAGGCGACCTACACCGGGCACGCGCCATGATGGAGGCACGCGCAGAACCGGACAGTGGCCGCGTCCCCCATGCCCACCGCGAAGACCAAGCGTTGCTGGCGTGGATTTATGCACTTTTGGGCAACGGGAAGCGGGCTGAACATCATGCCCGCGTCGGCGCGGAGCTGGGCATCCGGCTGAGTTCGCCCATCATCACCTGCGTGTGCACTGGCCGAGTCGGGTTGGCGTTGCTAAGCCGCGACGAGCCTGCCGCAGGCGACGCTGCGCGCGACACCCTTCTCGCTTCGCTCACGTTGGCCGACTCCATCAGCGTTCCACGATTTCGGGCCGAACCGCTCATCGGGCTCACGATCCACGCCGGCCAGAGCGCTGACATCGGGGACGCGTTGCGCTTTGGCCTCGAAGCAATTGACATTCTCCAGGCGGCCGGCGACCGCTACCTCACCGGTATGGCGAAGCTGGCGATCGGCATCGCCGCCGGGCGACAGGCTCACCCCAGTGCCATGCAGTGGCTGGCCGACGCCGCGTCGCACGCACGTCAGTGCGGTGACGCCTACCTGCCCTTGATCGCGGATATGTGGCAAGGACTGTTGGCGCTGCGTGAGGACGACACCGGCACATTCGCGGGGCACGCCCGCTCGGCGATGACAGTGACGGCGACATTTGCCCTCGATGAAGTCTGGACTTGCTCTCCGTGGCTTGGCTTGCCGACGCTCAGCGACCGCGCACGGTGGCTGGAGGCTGCCACCGCGGTGTCCGGCGCCGAACGTTACAGCCGATATCTGTTGGCGCGCGCTGCGCCGCTGCACAGCGTGCCCGCCCGGGCCACGAGCCCGCGAAGACCACCACGCCTGCAGGTCAGGACGTTCGGGCGTTTCAGCGTGCGACGCGACGGCATCGAGGTCGATGAGCGACTGTGGACCCGACGCAAGGCCGTCGAGATCTTCTGGCTCTTGTGCATCCGAGAGCGCCACTCGATCGGCCGCGAAGAAGCGATCGAGCTACTGTGGCCTGAAGGTATCCCCGACTCCGCCAACCTCAAATTTCGGGTCGCCCTGCACGCTCTGCGCAACGTGCTCGAACCCGACCGAGCCCCCCGAGCAGCCAGCGACGTCGTCCACGCTACGCCGGATCGACTCGACCTCACGGCCGACGTCGAGTTGGACCTGGACATGTTCCGCGACCTGGCCAAGGCGGCCGGTTCGGGCACCGAGCCGACAGCGCTGCTGGCTGCCGGCGGCGCGATTGACCTCTACCGCGGCCCGTTCCTAGCCGACGCGCCTTACCTGGACTGGCTGCAGCCGACCCGCGGTGCATGCCAGGCCACCTTCATCAGTCTTTGCGATCGGGTCGCGCGAGCGTATCTGGACGCGGCCAACTACGACAAGGCAGCAGCCCTGGCCAGGCGTGTCATCGACGAGGACCCTTACCACGAACGGGCCTACCGCCTCCTCGCCGAGGCGCACCTGCGAAACGGCGACCAGACTGCAGCGACGCGTGCCTTCGGCGACTGCCGCCGCAGAATCGTCGATGAACTCGGTATCGAACTTGGCTGGACAATCCAAGCCCTCCGCAACGTCGGACGGGACTGACTGCGTTGGTGGAACACCGGTGTAACGGCCCCTGGCTAGCCTCGCCTCACGTAACCGTGGTCGACATCCAGGAGAGCTTCCATGACTTGGTCCCGTATCGCCGCATCTCTTGCGGCCATCACCGCTGCTAGCGGCCTGCTCATCGCGAATCCGTTTCCAGCGCACGCAACCGGTAGCCTCACCCTGGAGGCCACTTATACCAGCCCAAGCGACGGGTGGTCCAAGGTTGAACGATGGAATGACAGTAACCCCGGCTACAACACCGCCCAATACCCTTCTGACGGGCGACTGGATCAGACCGGGCAACGGCTCACCTTCTTCGGCGGCGTGGCGGAACCTGCCGCCGGCCGCTACTTGCTATCCTACGCCCCCGGGTGGAACACCAATCTCAAAGCGGTGCCCGTCCTGCTCGTACCAGGAGCGTACGAAACGGCCGACTACGCCTGGGCGAACCCGGGCGAAAGTCCACTCGGGTGCGGCGCGTCGAGTTGTCCCAGCACCGGACTGATGCAATACCTCAGCGGCGCCGGCTACAAGGTTTACGCGATCACCTTTCCGCAGATCGTCGGCGACAATTACGACCACGCTGAGCAGATCTACGACGCCATCCAAACAATCAAGACGCAAAGCGGTTCGAGCGTCGTCGACGTCGTCGCCTGGAGCATGGGCACGCTTGCCGCGCGTCTGTACGCCGAAGGTCTGCACCAATCATGGGGATCTGCCTACGACAATGACGTGCGCAAGCTGATCCTCATGGGTGGCCCGAACAACGGCTGGGACTACACCTTCCGCCACGGCACCTACCCCGCTATCGCGACCTACCCCGAATGCGGCGGTTCCCTTATCGGCGGCACGGCGGCGATCTGGCAGAACTGCTACGGCGTGCTCTACACCCACCCCGAGCTGACGGCCTACGTGACCTCCAGCGGCGATTTCTTCCCGGGCATTCGTCAGATGCTGAGCCGGTGGGACACCGTGTACCCACTCAACCCGGCCAATCCCGATGGCTACATCACCTACAACGGCGGCACTGGCTATTACAGCCAAAGCTACGGAATCAATCACGCCATCTCGCAAGGTTCTCTGATCGCACCCATGCGTGCGGGCACGGTGCCAGCGAACGTCAGCACCTACCTGCTGTGCGGTAACTCGCCGACAATCCCGAACTGGAACAACGAAACCGATGGCCCGAGCGACGGGACGATCTTCCTGGCAAGCTGCAGTGACACCGGTGGAATCGCGACACTAGGCGCAACCGCGACCCTCAACATCGATCACCTCCAACTGCCTTGGGCAGCAACATCAGAGAGCCAGGTCAAGAGCTGGCTCGGCTGAAGTTCGCCGTGCAGTGTCCCGCGCCAACGACCACGACGGTGATCCCATCGGTAAGGAGATACAAGTGGACCACGGTCCGCTGTTCCCGCGCGATGCGCCTAGGCCTGGTCCTCACTTTTGCCTGTTCGAAAGGTCCGGGCCTCTAACCAGGCGGCGCGCAGTCGGCGATGGCCTCCAAGGCCAGACATATCCGGTTTCGGTCCGACGGTTCAAGTTGACCGGCTTTGGCGCTGAGATCCCGACGCAGAACGTTCTGGAGGTCGTCGAAC
>JBOHEL010000061.1:0-15662 GCA_050700995.1 Sciscionella sp.
AGCTCGGACCACGCTACAAATGGGTAGCCCTGTCGAACACCACGCTCGGGATGCTGATCGCGACGATCAACTCCTCGATCGTGCTGATCGCGCTGCCGGACATCTTCAAGGGCATCCACATCAACCCGCTGCAACCGAGCAATACCAGCTACCTGCTGTGGATGATCATGGGATTCCTGGTCGTCACCGCGGTGCTGGTGGTGGCATTCGGGCGCCTCGGCGATATGTTCGGGCGCGCCCGCATGTACAACATGGGTTTCGCGATCTTCACGGTCTCCTCGGTCTTCCTGGCCGTCACCTGGCTCGACGGCGGCGCCGCCGCGATCTGGCTGATCGCGTGGCGGATCATCCAGGGCATCGGCGGAGCGTTCCTGATGGCCAACTCCTCGGCGATCCTCACCGACGCGTTCCCCGGTAACCAGCGTGGCCTCGCGCTGGGCATCAACGGGGTCGCCGCGATCGCGGGCTCGTTCCTCGGCCTGGTCATCGGCGGCCTGCTGGCACCGACGAACTGGCACCTGATCTTCCTGGTATCGGTGCCCATCGGCGTGCTCGGCACGATCTGGGCGTACCTCAGGCTGCACGACACCGGCATCCGGCAGCACGCGAAGATGGACTGGTGGGGCAACATCACTTTCGCGGTCGGCTTGATCGCGGTGCTGGTCGGCATCACATACGGCATCCAGCCCTACGGCACGTCTTCTATGGGCTGGGGCAGCCCGATGGTGCTCTCCTGCGTGATCGGGGGTATCGCGGTACTGGTGATCTTCGGGATCATCGAGACCAAGGTCGTCAACCCGCTGTTCAACCTGAGCCTGTTCAAGATCAGATCGTTCTCCTGGGGCAACCTGGCCAACCTGACCGCGTCGCTCGGCCGAGGCGGACTGCAGTTCATCCTGATCATCTGGCTGCAGGGCATCTGGCTGCCGCAGCACGGCTACAACTACGAGCAGACCCCGCTGTGGGCGGGCATATATATGCTGCCGATGACCGTCGGCTTCCTGCTATCGGCACCAACGGCGGGCATCATCTCCGACAAGCTCGGCACGCGCTGGTTCGCCGCGGTCGGTATGGTGATCACCGCAGGCACGTTCGGCCTGCTGATCGCGCTGCCCGTCAACTTCGACTACTGGGCGTTCGCCGCGATCCTGCTCGTCAACGGCATCGGCATGGGGATGTTCGCGGCGCCGAACCGCGCCGAGGTGATGAACAGCCTGCCCAGCAACGCGCGCGGTTCCGGTGCCGGGATGATGACCACCTTCCAGAACGCCGCGATGGTGCTGTCCATCGGCGTCTTCTTCAGCCTGATCATAGCCGGGCTGACCAAGAACCTGCCATCGGCCATGATCCATGGCCTCACGGCTAACGGCGTGCCCGCCGCGTCCGCGGATCAAGTGGCGCACCTACCCGCGGTTGCCGTGCTGTTCGCCGCGTTCCTCGGCTACAACCCGGTGCGGCAGTTGCTCGGCCCGCAGCTCTCGCAACTCTCGCAGCAGCACCAGGACACGCTGACCGGGCTGAAGTTCTTCCCGCACCTGATTTCCGGTCCGTTCGCCGACGGGCTGGCCGTCGCCTTCTGGTTCGCGATTATCGCCTGCGTGATCGGAGCCGTGGCCTCGCTGCTGTGCGGGCCGTCCAAGCGTGGGCGATCGGTCCACTACGCGAGGGTCGGCGCTGAACTCGCCAGCGTGGCCGGGGAGTCAGGCAGCGCACCGACCGAGTTGGTCGGTGCGACATCTGCCGTGCCCGTGGGGGGCTCGCTCGCAGGCAGGGTGGGCGCCGATGAGGAACGCGTGGTCGGGCAGGCAACGGTTACCGTGACCGGGCCCGACGGCAAGCAGGTCGATCGGACGCTGGTTGGCGAGGACGGTAGTTACCGGCTGACAGGGATGCCACCCGGCATTTACACGGTGATCGTGACCGCCCTCGGGTATCAACCGCAGGCTCTCGCCCTCACGTTGCCTGACGGTGGCCAGCTCACGCGCAACTTCCTGCTGGTCGGTAGTGGCGGGTTGCGCGGCACGGTGCGGTCGCGGCGAGGTCACCCGCTGCCCGGCGCGACGGTCACCGCTGTGAATGCCGGTGGGGCGGTCGCCGCGACCGCGGTCACCGACGTGGCGGGGCGCTACCGGCTCGACGGCCTGCCTGGGGGCGAGTACACGGTGGTGACCAGCGTGTACCAGCCCTCGGCGGTGCGGATCGATGTGGCCGCGGGGGCGCACGCCGGCGCGGACGTGGTACTGACGGCCGCAGGCGGCAACGCCGGTCCCAGTGCTCACGGGTTCGGTGACGGCGCTGCGTAGGCTGACCGTCATGTCGGAAGGTGCGGGGTCGGGCGAGCACAGCTGGCTCACGATCCCGAATGCGCTGAGCGTGCTGCGGCTGGCCGGGGTACCGCTGTTCCTGTGGCTGCTGCTCGGCCCGCACGAGGACGGCTGGGCGCTTGTGGTGTTGATCGCCAGCGGAGCCACCGATTGGCTGGACGGCAAGCTGGCACGCTGGCTTGACCAGATGAGCAGGCTCGGTGCGCTGTTGGATCCGGTGGCCGACCGGCTGTATATCTTCGCCACCCTGATCGGCTTCGTACTGCGCGGTATCGTGCCGTGGTGGCTGGCGGTCGCGCTGATCGCCAAGGATGTGCTGGTCGGGGTCTGCCTGCCGGCATTGCGTCGCGCCGGTTATGCGCCACCGGAGGTGCATTACATCGGCAAAGCTGCCACCTTCGCGCTCATCTATGCTTTCCCGTTGCTCTTGCTTGCCGAGTGGCTCGGCGCGGGTACCGCGGCCAGTATCGTGACACCGATCGGATACGCCTTCACCGTGTGGGGGTCGGCGCTGTACCTGTGGACCGGCGGGTTGTACCTGGCGCAAATGGTGCTGGCCGTTCGCGCCGCCGGGGGCGCGGCGAGGGCGGGCTCGACTGGGTAGGCTCCGCCGGGAGCGTAGGGCTCGAAGAGACTTGAGCGAGGAGATCGCGGCTGTGGTTCCCGAGGAGCTTTCTTACACCAGCGACCATGAGTGGGTCGCGCGCATCGGAGCGGACTCGGTGCGTATCGGCATCACCGACTTCGCACAGCAGCAGTTGGGTGACGTGGTGTTCGTCCAGTTGCCGGAGAGCGGTGAGCAGGTGACCGCGGGGCAGACGCTGGGAGAGGTGGAGTCTACCAAGAGCGTCTCAGATGTCTTCGCGCCGCTCGACGGTGAGGTGACGGCACGCAACGGAGCCCTCGACGAGCGCCCTGAACTGGTGAATTCCGATCCCTATGGCGAGGGCTGGATGATCGAGCTGCGGCTGGGTGACCCGACTGCGGCCGACTCACTGATGGATTCAGCGGCGTATTCCGAGCAGATCGCGACGGACTGAATCGCCCGAGCGCGAGTTTCTCCCGGTGTGGCCGGAAGTTTGGGTGACCCCGCGCTCAGTACCGGTACCGACACGGTACGTTTGTCAGGTCAGCAACGATGCCCAGAGCACGACAGGAGAGCTCAGGTGAGCACGAACGATCCGCAAGGCGTCCCGCCCGAGCAGTCCCCGGAGCGGACTTCCGTCTTCCGGCCGTTCATTCCCGAGTCGGAGGGCACTGAGCCCAGGGGCCATGAGCAGGAGCCGCCCGTCGCGGGAGTCGACGCGCTGCCTTCGGGCTCTGCCCTGCTGGTAGTGAAGCGTGGTCCGAACGCGGGCTCTCGGTTCCTGCTGGATCAGGACACGACCAGCGCGGGTAGGCACCCCGACAGTGACATCTTCCTCGACGACGTCACCGTTTCTCGTAGGCATGCGGAATTTCGTCGTGAGGGCGGCGAGTTCGTAGTGATCGACGTGGGCAGCCTCAACGGAACCTATGTCAACCGCGAGCCGGTCGACCAGGCGGTGCTGGCCAACAGCGACGAGGTCCAGATCGGCAAGTTCCGGCTCGTCTTCCTGACCGGCTCGGACGCGGGGAGCCAGGGAGCACAGTGACTGCGGCTGGCAGGCCAGCGCGCGACGGGTTGAGTATCGGGGCGGTGCTATCGCAGCTCCGCCCCGAGTTCCCTGATGTCACTATCTCCAAGATCCGCTTCCTGGAGTCCGAAGGGCTGGTCCTGCCGGGGCGAACACCCTCCGGCTACCGGCAGTTCACCCCGGCCGATGTGGCGCGCCTGCGGTTCGTGCTCTCCGCGCAGCGCGATCATTACCTGCCACTGAAAGTGATTAAGCAGCAGCTCGACGCGGCGGACAGAGGTGTGCAGGCCGGGCATGGCGAGCGCCAGCCGCCGCGCCCGCTGGTATCCGTCGACGGCATGGCGGCCACCCACGATGTCACCGCAGTGGCAGCGGCCCGATTGACAAGGGAGGACATGCTCCTGCAGTCAGGACTGGATGCCGCGACCCTGTCGGAGCTGGAGCAGTACGGAATCATCCGGGCCGGGGGAGCCGGGTTCTACGACGCCGAGGCACTACAGGTTGCCAGGACTGTCAAGGCGATGGCTGAATATGGCATCGAGCCGAGGCATCTGCGGGCTTTCCGGGCGTCGGCGGACCGCGAGGTCGGTCTGCTGGAACAGATCGTGACACCAATGTACCGGCAGCGCGGCCCGGAATCGCGTGCCAAGGCGGACGAGGTCGTGCTGGAATTGGCCGCACTGTCGGTTACGCTGCACACCTTGCTGGTGAAGGCTGGATTGCGGCAGGTCAGTGGAGGTTGACGGGCTCGCCGGCTGCCACATCGTTACGATGATCATCGCGGATCGATCGCGTAGAGACCTTATGGCGGGTAGCGTCGTAAGGTGTCGATGCGAGATCCTCGTATTGGCTCGAGCAGCGGCAGTATCGCTGCGCACGCTGAGGGAGGCGATAGCCGGTGAGCGAGATGCGCGTAGTCGGCGTGCGGGTGGAACTGCCCGCCAATCAGCCGATCTTGTTGCTGCGGGAGACCGAGGGTGAGCGTTATCTGCCGATCTGGATCGGATCAGTGGAGGCGACCGCGATCGCGCTGGAACAGCAGGGGGTGCGCCCGGCGAGGCCGTTGACGCACGATCTGCTCAAGGACGTCATCGCGGGACTCGGGCGCGAGCTGGAGCAGATCCGGATCACCGATCTGCAGGACGGCACGTTCTACGCGGAGCTGGTTTTCGACGGTGACGTGCGGGTCTCGGCGCGCCCCAGCGATTCGGTTGCCCTCGCGCTACGGATCGGGGTGCCTATCCACGCGGAGGAATCGGTGCTGAAGGAAGCAGGGCTGATCATTCCGGACGAGCAGGAGGATGAGGTCGAGAAGTTCCGCGAGTTCCTCGACTCCGTATCGCCGGAAGACTTCCGGGGCGCGGATACCTGAGCTGACCTTGCGGGTGGCCGCACCGCCACAGCGTGGGTGCGGGGTTGTTCCCGCGAGGCCCAGCAGGGGCGCAGACACCGGACGGCGGTATTCCTGTCTGGCGATGTGCGCTCGGCGAGACGCCCGCATTCTCAACCTGAAGTAGAGGTTGAGGCTGATGCTACCGCGCGTCGCGTTGACCGGCTCGGTCTGCGGTTCTACCGTCTTGAGGTGAGCGAATCGCTACGGTGTGATTCGGCTCCAGGATCGTACGGAGGCACGCGTGGTCGAGGACGGATCCACCGGAGTTGAGGTCGGCGCGGCGCACGCGCGCCAGAGCGACCAGATGACTCCCGCGTCGGCAGCCGATGAGCTTGTCGGCTACCGGGGCCCTGCGGCGTGCCAGATCGCAGGCATCACCTATCGGCAACTGGACTACTGGGCGCGCACCAAGCTGGTGGCACCGTCGATCCGGGCCGCCGCGGGCTCCGGATCGCAGCGGCTGTACTCCTTCAAGGACGTGCTGGTGCTCAAGGTTGTGAAGCGGCTGCTGGACACCGGCGTCTCACTGCAGAACATCCGCGTCGCCGTGGAGCATCTGCGTCGCCGCGGTGTGGAGGATCTGGCGCGGTTGACGCTGTTCTCCGACGGCACCACGGTCTATGAGTGCACCTCGCCGGAAGAGGTGGTCGATCTGCTGCAAGGCGGTCAGGGCGTGTTCGGTATCGCGGTCAGCGGTGCGATGCGGGAGATCAACGGCACGATCCATGACTTCCCGGCGGAGCGCGCCGACGGCGGCACCGTTGAGAACCACGCCACGGCAGACGAGTTGGCGCAGCGCCGCAGCGCGCGCCGCACCGGCTGACGTCCGCGGCACAGGGTAGGCTGCACGGCGTAGTCGCAGATCCCGCGCGGGAGAGTTCGGACGCTTTGCCTGGCAAGGTGTGTCGGCGCCGAAGGAGCAACTCCTCCCCGGAACCTCTCAGGCGGCAAGGACCGCGCGGGTGAGACGCCTCTGGAAAGCGGGTTCACCGGTGAACCCCGCCGACGGTGAAAACCCGATCGCTCGGGTGAAGCTCTCAGGCACCCGCATTGGCGGGCACGGACAGAGGGGGAGGGCGCGGTGCGCCACGCCCATTCCCGACGCCGGAGGCAGCAACGATGACCACTGACCGTATCCCGCTCGCCGCACTCGAACACGGCACGCCGTTCGCCGACCGACACGTCGGGCCACGGCCGGTAGAGCTGGCCAGGATGCTGGACGTCATAGGCGTCGGCTCGCTGGAGGAGTTGGCACAGCGGGTAGTACCCGCGAGCATCCACGAGCGCGAGTTGATCCTCGACCTGCCCGCCGCGGCGACCGAGGCCGAGGCGGTCGCCGAACTCCGGGCGCTCGCGGCCGACAACCGCCCGATGACGCAGATGATCGGGCTCGGCTACTACGCCACCCTCACCCCAGCCGTGATCCGGCGCAACATCCTGGAGAACCCGGCCTGGTACACCGCCTACACGCCCTACCAGCCGGAGATCTCGCAGGGCAGGCTGGAGGCGCTGCTGAACTTCCAGACGATGGTCGCCGACCTGACGGGGTTGCCGGTGGCAGGCGCCTCGATGCTCGACGAGGCCACCGCGGCCGCGGAAGCGATGACGTTACTGCGTAGGGCGAGCGGCAACAAGTCTGCCCGCTTCGTGGTGGATGCCGACACTCTGCCGCAGACGATCGAGGTCATGCGCACGAGGGCGGAGCCGCTTGGTATCGAGATCGCGGTGGCGGACCTGCGCGGCGGCCTGCCCGACGGTGACCTTTTCGGCGCGTTGCTGTCCTACCCCGGCGCGTCCGGTGCGCTGCGCGATCACGAGCGACTGCTCGCCGACGCTCACCGGCGCGGGGCGATGGCTGTGGTGGCCGCGGACCCGCTCGCGCTGGCCGTGCTGCGTTCGCCGGGCGAGATCGGTGCGGATGCCGCGGTCGGCTCGACACAGCGTTTCGGCGTGCCGATGGGTTTCGGCGGCCCGCACGCTGGCTACCTCGCGGTACGCAAGGGCTTGGAGCGGCAGTTGCCCGGCAGGCTCGTCGGGGTCAGCACGGATGTCGACGGCAACCTCGCCTACCGCCTCGCGCTGCAGACCAGGGAGCAGCACATCAGGCGGGAGAAGGCGACGAGCAACATCTGCACCGCGCAGGTGCTGCTCGCGGTCATCGCCTCGATGTACGCCGTCTATCACGGTCCGGAAGGTTTGCGGCAGATCGCCGTCCGCACCCACCGGATGGCCGCGGTACTCGCCGAGGGGCTGCGCGCGGGAGGCGTTACGGTCGTACACGGGGAGTTCTTCGACACCGTCATGGCCCGCGTTCCCGGCAGGGCGGAAGCGGTGGTGGCATCGGCTCGGGAGCAGGGCGTCAACCTGCGCGCGCTGGACGCCGACCATGTCGGAATCGCCTGCGACGAGACCACGGTCCGCGGACATCTGGCGCTGGTGTGGCGGGCATTCGGGGTGAGCGCCGATGCGGACGCGCTCGACACCGAAACCGCTGACGCAATCCCGGAGGCGCTGCGGCGCACCACCGAATACCTGACACACCCGGTATTCCACTCGTACCGCTCCGAGACCGCGATGCTGCGGTACCTGCGTGCGCTCTCGGACAGCGACGTCGCGCTGGACCGAAGCATGATCCCGCTCGGCTCCTGCACGATGAAACTCAACGCCACCACGGAGATGGAGCCGATCACCTGGCCGGAGTTCGCCGAGCTGCACCCGATGGCTCCTGCCGAGGACGCCGCAGGCCTGCTTGCGATCGTGGGAGACCTGCAGCGCTGGTTATCCGAGATCACCGGGTACGCGGCGGTGTCGCTGCAGCCGAACGCGGGTAGCCAGGGAGAGTTCGCAGGGTTGCTGGCGATCCGGGCCTATCACCGCAGCCGAGGCGAGGGTAAACGCCAGATCTGCCTGATTCCGGCGAGCGCGCACGGCACCAACGCCGCCAGCGCAGTGATGGCGGGGATGCGGGTGGTTGTGGTGCGCTGCGATGAGTACGGCAATATCGACATCGGCCACCTGCGCGAGACGGTGGCGGAGCACCGGGGCGACCTCGCCGCGATCATGATCACCTACCCGTCGACGCACGGGGTGTACGAGGACACTGTTCGCGACGTTTGTGCATTGGTGCATGAGGCGGGCGGCCAGGTGTATGTCGACGGGGCCAACCTCAACGCGCTGATCGGTCTCGCGCGGTACGGGAAATTCGGTTCCGACGTCTCGCACCTGAACCTACACAAGACCTTCTGCATCCCGCACGGTGGCGGCGGACCCGGCGTCGGCCCTGTCGGCGTGCGCGAGCACCTGGCGCCGTTCCTGCCCAACCACCCCTTGCAGCCGCAGGCGGGTCCGGCGACCGGTGTCGGGCCGATCAGCGCCGCACCATGGGGCAGTGCCTCGATCCTGCCGATCTCCTGGGCGTATGTGCGGATGATGGGGCCGGAGGGGTTGCGGAGGGCGACGCTGACCGCGGTAGCCGCGGCGAACTACGTCGCGCGGCGGCTTGCGGACCACTTCGCCGTGCTCTACACCGGTGAGGGCGGCTTCGTCGCCCATGAGTGCATTCTCGATTTGCGGCCGATCACCAAGACCAGCGGTATCACGGTGGACGATGTGGCGAAGCGGCTCGCCGACTACGGCCTGCACGCGCCGACGATGTCCTTCCCGGTGGCGGGCACGCTGATGGTCGAGCCGACCGAGAGTGAGGACCTCGCGGAGCTTGATCGCTTCTGCGACGCGATGATCGCGATCCGGGCGGAGATCGACAAGGTGGTCGCGGGGCAGTGGCCTGCCGACGACAACCCGCTGGTCGGTGCACCGCACACTGCGGCGTGCCTCGCGGGGCAGTGGGACCATCCCTACAGCCGGGAGGAGGCCGCCTTCCCCACAGGCGCTCGCGCCGCGAAGGTGTGGCCGCCGGTCAGGCGCATCGAGGCCGCGAAGGGCGACCGCAACCTGGTGTGCTCCTGCCCGCCGATCGAGGCCTACTCCAGCTGAGCCGTCAGCGGCGCGGGTGCAGGCGGCGGTGCCGGCTCCTCGGTGATCTCGTCGTGGCCGGGGCATGGTAACGGGCCGGGTCGGGCATGCCCGCTGAATTCACCGCGGCTACCCGTAATGGGGGATCGTTCAGCCCGCGCCGGGGCTGGCGATCGGGAGGCCTATCTCGTGGGCTGCGGCGAGCAGCCGCTTGTCGTAGGCGACGAGGCCACCATCCTGCCTGCCGTGCAGCTAGAGCGCGGTGGCGAGATGAATCGCGTCGAGTGATCGCAGGGTGGCGTTGTCGAAGGCAGCGGCAGTGGCACGGATCGTGGAGTCGATCTCCAATCGGTATAGCCTGGCAAGTGTTGCCGGTACCCCGACCAGAGCTTGCGGGGCGCTACGCCGCATCGCGCGCGGGACCTCGACTTCTACGAGCGCTGAGGACACCAGCGCGGCTTCCCTACGCTCGTACAGCCAGCGATCGAGCTCGCTCGCAGGGCTCCTGCAGCACGAGTTGACGCTCAAGCGGAGTTCTCCATGTGTGTGCCGTCGCGGACGGTACCCACGTACTCCTCGACAAGATCCTCCATTGCGACCACGCCGAGCACGGCGCCGCCCGCGCCGATCGCGGTGGCGAGGTGGCTGCGCTCCCGGCGCAGCGCCGAGAGCGCAGCGTCCAACTTCGCCCCGACCGCCACCACCGGCAGCCCGCGAATCCGCTCGGCGGGCACCGGTGTCTCCGGCGCGGCGCCCACCTGATCCAGCACGTCCTTGACATGCAGATAGCCGACCAGGCCGACCCCGTCGGCGGCGCGCACCGGGAAGCGAGAGAACCCGGTAGCCACCACAGCGGCTTCGACGTCGCCGACGGTTGGCGCGGCCCGCAAGGTGGTGAGCTGCGCGAGCGGTACGAGCACGTCGGCGACTGTGCGGGCAGCCGAGGACAGCGCCTTGGCCAGCCTGCGATGCTCGGAGTCCTGCAGCAGGCCCTGCTGTCGCGACTCGGAGATCAGGTTCGCGATTTCGTCCGGCGTGTAAGCGGTCTCCAACTCGTCCTTGGGGCGCACGCGCAGCAGACGCAACACCGCCCGAGAGAGCGTCGTGAACAAGTTCAGTAGCGGTCGCGTCAGGCGACAGAACGCGAAATGCACCGGTACCAGCCACATCGCTGCCCGTTCTGGTCCCGCGATCGCGACGTTCTTCGGCACCATCTCGCCAAGCATCGTGTGCAGTGTGGTCACGATGCCCACCGCGATGACGAATCCGATGGCGTGAACCACGACACCGGGCACGCCCATGAGCTGGAACGGGTGCTCGATCACCGCTGAGATCGCCGGCTCGGAGAGCGCGCCGAGCAGCAGCGTGCACACCGTGACACCGAGCTGGGCCCCCGCGATCAGCAGCGGCAGTTCTTGCCCGGCGCGGATCGCGGCCCTAGCGCGTTGCTTTCCAGCTTCGGCGAGCGCCTCCAGCCGATCACGGCGCGCCGTGATCACCGCGAACTCCGCTCCGACGAAGAACGCGTTGCCTGCCAGCAGCAGCACGGTGAGCAGCAACGAGAGCGGAATGTTCACCAGCCGCCCCCGGCGGTGCTGCCGTCGCCGGGCGCGCCGAGGCGGAGCTCGGCGACCCGGTGACGGTCCATCTTCGTCACCGCGATCTGCCACCCGTCGAGCTCTATCGCCTCGCCGACCGAGGGGATCTTGCCGAGCCGGGAGACCAGCATCCCTGCCAGCGTCTCGTACTCACCCTCCGGCATGCGGAAACCCGTCGCATCGGAGACCTCGTCGGCCCGCAGCAGCCCGGACATCAGCCAGCTGCCACGGCCGAGCGCTCGTACCGGTGCGGACTCCCTGCTGTCGTGCTCGTCCCGCACGTCGCCGACAATCTCCTCGACGAGGTCTTCCAGCGTCACCAGCCCCGCCGTGCCGCCCCACTCGTCCACCACCAGCGCCAGTTGCAGGCCCGAGTCCCGCAACCGGTCGAGCAATGCGTCTCCCTCCAGGGTGTCCGGCACCCTGGGCACCGGGCGAGCCAGTGCGGACAGCGGCGTCGTCGCACGCTGCGCGGCAGGCACGCTGAACGCCTGTTTCACGTGCACCGCGCCGTGCGCGTCGTCCAGATCACCGTCATGCACCGGGAAGCGCGAGAAACCACTGCGCCGCGCCATCTCGACAAGATCAGAGACGGTGGCGTCCATCCGCAGCGAATCCACCCGCACCCTCGGCGTCATCAGCTCCTCCGCGGTGCGGTCGCCGAACCGCAACGAGCGCGTCAGCAGCGTGGCCGTGCCAGGGTCGAGCGTCCCTTTGGCTGCGGAGGCACGCACCAGGGAGCCGATCTCCTGTGGGGAGCGCGCCGAACGCAGCTCCTCTGCTGGTTCGATGCCTAATCTGCGCACCATCCAGTTGGCGGATCCGTTCAGCCCGTAGATCAACCAGCGGAACACCGCCGAGAACACCGTCTGGAAGCCCGCGACGGTTCGAGCGGCCTGCAGTGGCCTGGCGATCGCGAGGTTCTTCGGCAGCAACTCGCCGAACACGACCGACAGCGTGGTGGCGAGCAGTAACGCGATCACGTATCCGATCGCCTGCACCGCGTCGTCCGGCAGCCCGGTCGCACTCAGCGCGGGACGCAGCAGCCCGGCGATGGCTGGTTCGGCGAGGTACCCGGTGGCCAGCGTGGTGATGGTGATGCCGAGCTGCGCACCGGAAAGCTGGAAGGACAGCGTGTGATGGGCGCGCTGGACCTGCCGAGCCCTACGGTCGCCGACCCGCTCGAGGTGGGTGGCGACCTGCATGCGTTCCAGCGTGGTCAGCGCGTACTCGGCGGTGACGAAGACGGAGGCGAGGGCGGTCAGCACGAGCACGCCGATGATCTCCAGCACGCTGACCCAGATCGTGCTCACCGTTGTTTCCCGCCGTGCTTCTCGGACCTATGACGGTCGGGGCGGTGAAGGTGCAAGCCGGGCCGTGCGCCCGGCTGACTACTGCAACCAGGCGACGCATCCTCGCGCACGGAAGGCGTCACTCCTCGATCGGCGAACCATTATGACGGGGTCAGTCTACGGCGTGCGTCCGCGGGAGCGAATCAGCGCGGGTCGCGTCCCAGCACCGCGAGCAACTTCGCCTGAGCGTCGGCGTCAACCGCCACCGCCACCGGCGGAGCCACGATGCCCACTTCCCGCAACGTTCCTGCTTGCGGCCCGAAAATCTCCAGCAGCGTCTGGGCGAGTGCCGGATGGATGCGGCTTTCCGCGCCGAGTGCGGTGGCGAGGTCCCAGCCGTGAACGGCCAGGTCCATGGTCATCTGCCAGCCGTACTCCAGCGCGCTGATCGTGCCGTGGGAGACGTGCACGGTGCCTTCAGCGGCTCCGGGTTGTTCCCACGCTTCGCGCGCGGCCCTTGCCGCCAGGCCCCACGCGCCCTTGGGGTCCGTGCCCAGCTGATCGCCGTCGAACCGGTCGCCCACCTCGTCCAACGTCGCGCCGCGCAGCAGCCATGGTGCCCACAGTTGCTCGGCGACCAGGTGGTTGAGCAGCTCACGCACCGTCCAATCGGTGCAGGGCGTCGCGGAGCCCCACTGACGCTCGCCGATCGCGCGCACCCTGCGGTCGAACTCCGCCATGGCCTCTTCGTGTGCCGCCAACAGTTCCACAGCCCCAGTTCAGCAGAACTAAGTGTGCTCGCGATATCCGGGGGTACCCGACGGCAGGGGCGGTACGGTTGGTGGTGTGAAACGAGTGCGAGAGCGCCGCGCGGAGTATCTGGCGCGGCTCGAACACGCGGAGGAGCGTCCTGCACACCCGGAAAAGCGGCGTCGGGACAAGGCGACGCGTCGGCGCGAGATGGGGGACATGGTTTCCCCTGAGCTTGACTCGTTGTTCGCGCCGGGGGCGAAGCACGTGCACGAACGCAAGGAGTGGGTAGCGGTCGCCAAGATGGACGACCGGGAGGCAGGCGCGGGCCCTGGCGGTGTCGATCTCGACGGAGGCGTGGTCGAGCTACCGCGGAACAAGGAAGGCGGCAACGGCGCCTGACTCCACCCGCAGCCGCCGTTCCGTGATCAATTATCACTGCTTGTGTCCGCGCTTCGGCGCCGAAACGACCCTGGAGTGGTTAGACGGGTACTGATCGGAGCGTGCTGCCGAGGTCGACAGGAAGGTTGGCGACGCCGCGCAACGTGCGCGCGGGGTTGCGGCGCGAGGCACCGCAGACGCGCAGGTCGGGGAAACGGGTGAACAGTCGGCGCAGTGCGATCTCGCCTTCCATGCGCGCGAGGTTGGCGCCGAGGCAGTAGTGCACACCCGAGGAGAACGCCAAGTGGTCGCGGTTGTTCTCGCGTCTCGGGTCGAAACGGCCCGGGTCGGAGAACACCATGGGATCCCGATTGGCACCGGCGAGGAGCAGCACAACCGCGGATCCCTTGGGGAAGTGCACGCCGCCGATAGTGACGTCCTCGTTGGCGATCCGGCCGGTGTGCTGCACGGGTGGGTCGTAGCGCAGCACCTCCTCGATGACCAGCGGGGCGTAGTCGGATCGCTCGATGAGTTCACGCTTGTGCTCAGGGTGAGCCAGCAGGGCCAGTACCCCGTTGCCGATGAGGTTCACGGTGGTCTCGAATCCCGCGCCCAGCAGCAGGCCGGCGGTGGCCACCAGCTCCTTGCGGGTCAGCGGGGCACCGTCGGGCTCGGCGTTGATCAGTTCGGTAAGCACGTCGTCGCCCGGTTGCCTGCGTCGCCTGGCGATGAGCTCGTCGAAGAACTCACCCATCTCGACGACCGCGCGGCGCACCTGGTGGCGTTCGGTCATCGTGCGGGCGCCGTCGAGCGTGCCGCCGAGGACATGGCCCCATGCGACGAAGCTCGCCTGATTCGCCTCCGGAATGCCGAGCAGGTCGCAGATCACCTTCACCGGGACGCCGACCGCGAATTCCCTGATCAGGTCGACCTCGCCGCGTTCTTCGATGGCATCGAGGAAATCGGTCACGGTTCGTTCGATCTGCGGTGCGCGGGCTCGGAGCCTGCGCGGCGTGAAGGCCGGGGTTGCCAGCTTGCGCAACCTGCTGTGCTCCGGCGGATCCAGCGCCAGCAGCGAGTGCTCGACGGGGTGGGCGAGAGTGTGCTCGTCCTGGGGCGATTGCGTCCAGTCGACGCGCACGAAGTCGCCGCTGGCGATCACCCCGAACCTCGGGTCACGCAACACCGCCTCGGTCAGCGGGTGCGAGGCGGTCGCGTAGAAGCCGAGTTTGCTGCGCATCAGTTCGCCGCGCGCACGCACCCGCTCGTAGCTGGGGTAGGGGTCCGCAAGCGGCTTCACACCGAGCAGGCGCGCTACCGGATCTCCGCTTGCGGCAAGACCGCGTACCAGCGTGCGGCCGGTTCCCAGCAGTAGTGCGGCACGGAACTCGCTCAGCATCGACATCGCGCACCTCCAGTTCGAATACCAACAGTATTCGAATTTTGGTGGCGCTGGCAAGGGCCTGTCGCCGACGAGGCGTCAGGTGAGCCTGCCGAGGTTGTGCCGCCGCACGCTGTCCTCGACCAGATCGAGCACCGGCTCCAGGTCGTCGACCGGCAGGCCCATGGCGAGGTGGGAGACCAGGCCCTCCATCACCAGCTCCAGGAAAGCCGTCAGCACATCGATATTCACGTCGTCGCGCAGTTTGCCCGCGGCGTGCTGGCGCAGCAGCCGATCCCGCGTGGCATCGGTCAGCTGGCGGGAACGTTGTGCCCATCGCTCCCGGAAGTCATGGTCGGTGCGCAGCCTGCGGGAGACCTCCAGCCTGGTGCCCAGCCAGTCGGCCGGGTGCTCGCCTGCGCCTGCCGCGCGGTCCGCGAGCAGGTTGCGCATCACCTGCACCAGACCCTGCTCCGCGACCACATCCGCCATCCTGCTGGCGTCCTCCTCGGCCAGCGCCAGGAAGAGTGACTCCTTGTCTCGGAAATGGTGAAAGATCGCGCCGCGAGAGAGCGCGGTAGCCTCCTCAAGGCGCCGCACGGTGGCACCCTCGTAGCCGTGGCGCGCGAAACAGGAGCGCGCCCCGTCCAGGATCTGGCGGCGACGCGCATCGAGATGCTCCTGGCTGACCCTGGGCACGCTCACGATCGTTCCAGCACCACGCCCAGGAACGCAAACCGTACGTACGGACTCCGAGCGCCGGGGAGCCTCCCTATCCGGGGGCCGCGCGCGCCTGGCATGGTGGGGCAGGTGCGACCACCGTTCGATGCCGGGCAGACCGAGCGGATCGAGGGCGCCAAGCGTGAGCTGGTCGCCAGGTTCGAGGACTGGCGGCTGCGGCACGATGTCGCAGCCGATCCCGTGGTGTTGACACTCGCCCTTGACTACGCGTACC